>NZ_JBZCSF010000012.1:0-98272 GCF_058273125.1 Effusibacillus sp. SKA8
TCCGATCGTCAGCTTTCTAGCTAGGAGAAAACTTTGCGGTACAGGGTAGGTCGTAGGTGACTCCGGATTATACGTGAGATCACTGTAGCTTTTTAGCGGATCAACTAAAGTTTTATAGATGCTGGCCAACACACCGCTGTCCCCGCTTTCAGAAACCATTGGAAACTCCCAAGCCATTATGTCCTCACCGCCCCTGAAATGGTTAATGTGATTGCTCCTGCGGTTCCCTGTACAGCCGAAATGAAGTCACCCACGTACATCGGGACCGAAAACGGCAACTCCGTGGTGGTGTTGCCCTGAACCGTAACATTTGCAAGAATTCTGTTTGTGTTACCTGCAGATTGACCAGCAGGAACGATCGAAACTGACAGTGTAACTGGACCGGAAGAGGTGTTGCACACCACAATCTCGGTTATCGTGACCCTTTTTACAGGATTTCCGCCGAATGTGTTGGGAACCGTATAGACGGTTACCTCGGCGGTTCCTGGCTGCCCCTGATAAAGACGTTCCTCTGAGTACGCCATTTTAGATCCTCACCCCCATCAAGCGGATACATGATAGATCATCAAGTACGGGCGTTGGAATTGCCCCTATCTGTTCTGCGGTAACTCTGTGCGGGTTGTCGGTTCGGCTGGCATGGCTATCAACCTTTGCTTGTGCTCCGGCAGGCGTTTCCGCTCCTATTTGTGCGGCTGTCACGCCGTGTGGATTGTCAGTCCTGGAAACATGTTCATGTAGTTCATTACTGAACGCATACTGTGGATGGGGGTTACTTGCCGTTTTGTGAGCGTCCAGAGCCGTCTGTAAATCTGCTGACTTAGTGACTGTCGGACGTTTATCCGTCAGTTTGGTGTTTACGATGCTTACAGCATCAGCTTCGACCAAAACCTCTTTCAGACAAATCCAACCTGCAGGAACAGGAGGGGGAACCGGCGATCCAGAGACAGAACCTGTCACTACCTGCAGAACTACCTTTCCGAGCCGATCTTTCGGCTGTGGAGCCCCTCCCAGGTATCGGTTGCCGGTCGCCGGATCGATAAAGTTTAGGATTTGTTCGTTAGTGTCTAAAGTAGCGTACTGGGCGCAGACCAGATCGATCCGGTTCCCCAATGAAGGCGCTGCTTGAAGAGTAACGATAGCAGGTTCCAGTAAGACACCTTGGTTCCCGTCTTGGTAAATAGTCCCCGGTTCAACCGTCAAACTCATACTGGCCGGGTTTGTCGCAACAACATTTAGTCCCACAACTACAGGTTCACTTGTAATAAGGTCTTTTATGAGTTGGCGAAACGCAGCTTCAGTATAATCCTGAATATCCTTGATATCTGCGGCAGTCCCCAGTTCATAGTCATAAATCAATTTTTTATCCATCCTCAGTCCTCCCGGAAATCAGATAATCGCTACATAAATCGTTACACCGGCAACGCGAACCGAATTTATGGCGTCGTAGATATCTCTGTCACTAATGGAATTCTTAGAATCACCCCTTTTCCCCCAGAATCCAAAATTCCAGAACCATTTAGCCCAAAAACTCGTACCGCTACCATCGCTATTCAAAGTGATTCTAGGACGTCGAACTGTAACAAAAACGGTAAACGGTTCTCCGGTAGAAAATCTGGTTGAATTCCAGTGAGAGTAAGACCAATAGAATCCATCTCGGATGGGTTCAAAAATCTCAACCGGCGGCATTCCGGTAAGATCAAAAATAACTCTTTCTATTGCCTTTCGGGTTCCTCGTCTACGAAGAACTTCACGTTTAATCCTTGTACGAAAAATCTCATCCTCTTCGTTTGGTAGGCGGCGAAGGCGGACTAAATCCCACCCCCACTGATCCAGAAGTCGGTCGGTTGCATCGTTAAGGTACAACTGCATTTTTGCGTTCTCAATTATCAGGCGAAAAGCTGCCAACACCCCTGCAACAGCCCAAAGGATCGAATAAAGGACTCCTCCCGGCTGTAAAGACTTCTCTGCATCGATCCATTCTTTAGGTATCCGACCCATTAAATCAGAGAAGTAATTCATCTGTGTTTTAGGCTGCATTGACAACCACCAACTCCTCATACGTCCGGATCGTTTCGATAGACTCTGGCTGAATATCATCAATCGGCGCGATCACTTTGACGTTGTCAACGGCCCGATCTTTCCAGACCTCGGCGTAAACTGCAGCTACCTTGAGAGAGTCACCCATTCCAAGGCTATTTACCATATCGACAAGCGACTTACGCACTCTTGCGGAAACTATGTCTAATGGTTCCAAAGGATTTCCTTGGCGATCTCGTTTGACTAGGATGTTCACATATAGACTTTCCGATCTCAGTGTAGCTGCTGTGACCTGAAGTCCAGTCCCATGTGCTCTATATTCTTCATCGAGATGCTGAAAGACGGCCGCGATGAGAGTGGTGCTTGCGCTTCCTGAACCATCGTCGATAAAAAGTTTGCTCCATCCTCGTTCCGGGTCATTTTCGATTAAGAAAGCTCTCTTTACTCCTGGAACCTCTAAAGCACCCGTAATCAGAGATCTTGGAGTGGCCCTTGCAAGGGATCGAATAAAATTTGGGAACCGGTTCTTGAAATCATCGTCACTTTCCGGATCAAGTCCACCTCCAAATCCGTCAGGATGGACCTTCACAGATTCCACCCCAGGAATGGCTAGGCCTACCAATTTCAATGGTGTTCCACCTGCCAGATCCCCTGTACGTCCTACCTTCACCGCTTCGGCAGGAACAGTCACTGAAGTCCACCCGATTGGGAGGAGAGTTTCCTGAAGTGTGACAATCTCAATTCCTTCTTCACTGACAATTTTTGTTCCAGCAGGAATTGTCTGACCACCAATAGGGGAGGGGGTTGACCGCTCAAAGATGACGCTGCCTTTTGATTTTCTCCCCGGTTTTCTGTAAAAATCAAAATCAGCCAAGCGTTTGTCCAGAAATTCTCCGTGAGATTTTTTGATATAAAAGAGATCCAGCATTCCTCGAATCAGCTCACTGAGTTCATGGAATGAAACAGCAATCGAAAAAAGTATCTGCCTAGCCACCGAGAAGGGACGGAAATCAGTTATGCTGCCCCCGGCTTTTATCACTCCATCAATTAATCCCTGAAGAATCTGCTGGAAGGTCTTAAACACTTCGCTCCACCTCCCAGATCAAGGTGCCTGTTTGGCCCGTTATCAATTGATAAAGGATCATAAACCGCGCACGCCGTTCTTCCGGAAAAATCTCTCCGGTGACCCATAATTCAGAGATTCTGTCTTCCGTCCGCAGACACTCCTTGATTTCCGCGATGGCCTTATACTTCCAATCCTCACTCATGTTTTCGGACAGCATGTCCCAAACTCCGTTACCTTCTCCCGGATGTCCAAACAGACCATTTTTCCGGGTGTTTAGTCGACGGAGGATGGCCAGATGGACATTTTTATCTTCACTGATCAACGCCAGATCCCGCGTCCCGGTCAACCCGAGATCCCCGTCAGACAGCAATAAATCCGTTCCTAGCCTCATCATGATCACCTCACAGCTTAACGGTTACAGCCCCATCATTGACATCCCCATTTATAAAAACGACCAGAACTGTGCAGCCTTCTTCAAGATCATCCATTAAATGAGTGGCCACCGGAATCATATCGGTTTCGAATCCCAACAGCGGCAAATATACTCTGGCCTTGGCCTGCAACCGGTCAAGAGATGTCAATATACCGGAGTGTGGGAATGTGCTCCCGGCCATTGTCATGCCTCCTACATTTTTTTAGTTTGGTAATCGTACAAGTCTTGACGATATTGGTGCGCGTTTTCCGGACGCAGATTCGTGATGTCCAGATCACAGTAGTACCCTTGTTTGCTGTAATCGTGAACAACCTGGTCGATGTAATAACCACCATCAAAGCGACCAGCCTCCTGGACTTTCACTGCTGCCTCCGCATAATACCAGGGACTTCCCTTCACCTTGACTTTGCCGGTCACAACAGCGCGGGACAGTTCCTTCAGCCGCTTTTGGGCAATGGAGGTTGCTTCCTCACGAGTTTTGATGTTGCTGACATGAAGGATTCGTTCTTTGACCTGTCCCATCGCTTGGATAAGAAAATCATCCTGGGCGCTGCCTTCAATCAGCTGCTTATCACGATAGTGCCGAACTGTGACCTTGTTGATGACCCCTACGGAAGAGTCATCAAATTCGATAGAACAATTTTTCTTCGTTCCAGAGCAAATCAGGGTTTTGACCGGCTTTTCATCATCACCGCTGCGAGGACCAAAATATAGTTCTTCGTCCTTGGAAACATAGGCGACGAACCCTTCCCGATCAGCCGCCCCCTGTAACGTTTCCCATTCCTTCTTGCTTTGGAACAGTTCTCTTGGAAGGATGGACGTCGTGCGCGTGACCCGTGGCGTCAATCCGTATTTTTCCGCCATCATTTCCGCGATGTCGGATGAAGTGATGTTCTGGTATGCAATACTAAACTCCGTATCCAGCATCGGGGCGGAGAAGTCCCGACCGATGATCGTGACCGTACTCTCGGAACCAAAGTTAGGCCTGACGCCGTCAATTTTTCCGGTGAACAAATGCACCAAATCATTTTGAGTCCAGATGTTCGGATCTTTGACGTACCCCAGCCAGATTCGGACTTTTTGCTCTTTCCGCAGCCAATCACTGAGAAAATACTGATTCCGGAGTTTTATGTCGAAGGAATCCGCCGCGAGGTACAAAGTGTTTTCGAGTCTGACGGAAACAACATCCGCTGGTTTGACGGCTACTCCGTCTACTTCTACCCATGCACGTGAGGAACCGTCCATATCCGGAACCACCTCCTATGAAAGATCCGCTGCATAACCAAGATCGTCTCCTCCACCCCCATCGATTCGAGCCAGCCCGGTTTCTGACAAAGCGTTTTGTAGCTGTGCATTTTCGCTGTCACGGTTCTTTTTCCATGCCGTGACAGCATCAGGACTCGGGATATTAAGCACCTGTCCAGGATAAATTCTTTCAAGGTTCACACCTGGATTGACTGTTGATAGGGCAGGCCAGTTCCATCCGGCACCGAGAAACTTTTCCGAAATCCCCCAGGCTGTGTCACCCTGGACCACCGTGTAGGTTTTCATCAGAGAAACGTCGTTGATGGCCGAAGATGTGACAGCGACATTTGCCGCTGTGGCAAAAGGCGGATTCGGGTCCACCACAAGATCAAGGTTGTATTCCACCCGATCCGACCGGATCACCTTAAAAGAGAACTTCCGTATGCGAACCATCGAGTTCATCTCGCCCCATACAAGGCGAACAGGCTGTCCTGATTCTTTTATAGCTTGGATTGCATTCGTCTGATCTGGGTAGGCGTTCTCCCCATCCAAAACACCAGAAAAGGAGATGATTTTCTCATCCGGTCCCATGTCCTGGTAGTCTGGAACCGCCCCCGGAATATCCAGTTTCGCTATGACCCGTCCTGTATCGATCGATACTTCTCTGCGGGGTGCCAGTGCGAAAGCAAAATCTCCAATATGCATAGTTGGCATCGTTCACGCCTCCATCTGTCAATTAAACGAAGGGTCGATCCGGGCAATTCGAGAGAGCCTGTATTTTTCAGGTGTTTGGGTTTTGGCCACTTCATCAGCCACACCTTTTGGATCGGTTGACTGAATATGATAGATGTTCTGCACATGGATCGTAGTCGAGTAGTTCCCGAATCCAACGAACGGGTCGGAGGCACCTGTGCCAGCGGCCAGCGGCAATGGATCACGAATACCGCCGGTTAGAATAATCCCCCCGCTGGCGTAGGGTTTTACTCCCAAGATCCGACCTACCTGCTCATATAGAGACAGAGCACGCGACCGCCACCCTCCGCCTAAAGGGATGATGGCCTCCGGCCCAGCCTCACCAACCAGTCCAAAGTGCGGGCTGGTTATAAACCCACCCGCTGCGTAAGCTGGTACATCGGTTGTCACAGAATCGGTCGACAAGGTAACGGTGGCTGATTTTTTCGATCCGAAAAACGACTTGATCTTCTCAAAGACGACTTTGATCTTTTCCCAAACCCCCATAACCAAATCCCGAAACCCGAGGAAATTGGTTTTCCACGCCGCCACACCGCCAGCAATAGCTGCTGTCACACCGGCTATGATCCAGCCGACGGGTCCCATTCCAATGAGCCAAGCCATCGCAAGCCTGCCACCAAAAAGCAAAGCCTGTACGCCAATCCTGACAAGCGTTCCGCCAAACGAGAGGAGAATTCCACCGACACGTAACAGGCCGCCTCCGAGAAAACGAATGGCCATTCCCCCGACAGACAAGGCAGTGCTGCCGAATGAAAGGAGGATACTCCCCACACGCATAAAGCCGCCACCAAGGAACCGAACGACAGAACCTCCTACAGACACCGCCGTTCCGCCCAATCTGCCAAATAATGCCGTGATTCTGGTCAACCAAGGACTCCCAAATGCCAAAGCGGACCAAAATGCCCGTAAAACACTAGACCCTTGACTGAAGTATCGGAATGTATTCCAGAAACCAACTACACTCCGGGTTCCGCCAAGTACCCATCCGGATAGACGAGCGATTCCGCCGCCAATCCCCAGAATCTGACCGAACATTCCCCCAAAGAGTATTTTCCCGGCGCCAACGGCAAGGTTAAGTCCGGCAACGGCGCCAAGGGTTTTCAGGATGGCGGCAGTCAATTCCGGATGAGCTTTCGTCCAAGTGGTCACCCGTTCGACCACATCAGACAAGTCCTTGACCCCTTTGGTAAGCATGTCAAGCAGCGGGGTTCCGGCTGTCGTCTTTAAGGTATCAAGGCTCCCGGTAAACTCTTCCCATTTCGCGTTAAACGTCTTTTGCTGTTCGGCGATGCGGTCATTGAGACTCATTTGCCTGTTCAACGCACCGTTCACTTCTTCGAAGGAACCCTTACCTTCCTGAACCAGGGCCAACATTGCCCGCCCGCCTTCAACGCCAAAGATCTTGTCGAAGGCCATCTGGGCTGCATCCGCTCTCATTCCCTTTGTTTTTTCGCGAAGGATCTGGATGATATCCGCAAGAGGTTTCAGCTTTCCGGACTCGTCATGAAAGAGATCCTTTCCGGCTAACCCAAGCGCCGACATACCTTCTTTTCTTTTTTTCAAATCTTCTTTAGTCAGTTGCGCCAATCCCAACTCTTGCATCACTTTTGCGCTTTCCTTGGTGTGAGGTGCCAGACGCCGGAGAGCATCAGCTAAGTTTGTACCGGCTGTACTGCCGTCAAGTCCCCGGTTGTTTAATACACCGAGTGCGACAGCGGTGTCCCTGTAAGAGACACCTAACATCGCAGCCGCGCCTGCTGCATATTTAAAACCAATTTGCAGATCGGCCAGGCTCGCCGTAGAAGCGGCATCGGTGCGAGCCAAAACATCAGCCAAGTCAAGCATTTTTTCGCCGCTCAAGTTATAGGCGTTCCCGATCTTCACCATCGCTTCCGCCGATGATTCCGGTGCTACCTTGGCAGCTTGGGCCAATTTAATGGCAGCTTCGGCTCCACCCGATAGGACGGTTTGAACGTCCATGCCGCCTTTAAGAAGCGTTAAGTTCGCTTGGGCGGCTTCAAGCGCACTAAAACGGGTTTCCTGACCGAGCTTCAAAGAAAGGTCCCCGACTTTCTTCAAGATGTTCTGCCGTTCCTCAAGTGCCACATTGGCATCATAGGTAGCGACTTCGATCTCTTTCATGACATCTTGGAAGTCACCGGCGGACTTGACGACTTGCTTCGGAATCTCGGCTATAGCAAGGCCGGTCGCAAACTGCGCACCGCCTTTGACCTGCCAGGACCCCATTTTGTCCTGAAGGGATTTCATCTGTTCTTTGACTTTGTTTAGACCGGAACTCCATCGGGCGAAAGGGTCTTGACCGCCGACATTCTGGGAGACTTGCTTCACCACTTTTTCGATACTTCGAAGACCGCTCTCCGCACTTCGAAAAACCGGGCTAAATCGATCCACCGCCGTCAGTACCATAGCGATTTGGAGATTATCAAAAGCCATCGCGCTTTCCCTCCTTTCGTAGTAAAATGAAAAGTAGGAGGTGTTCGGGATGAAACTCTGGCTGCTTTTGGCTATGGTTTTAGCGGTTCCGTTTATTTATCTTCTCTCAGTGCCTTTAGGGGTCTTTGTCAGTGTGAGTTTCGGGTTCTCCGAAACCTTGGCGGTTTGGAGCCTGGTCGCGATCATCTCCTTGGTTATCTGGACAAAAGCAAAAGAACACTTCCTGCACTGAAACAAACAGGGGCTTCTTCAACGAGAAGCCCTTTTTACGTGTCCTTTAATTGTTCTTCAATTTTCTCCCGGAGCCAAAGAAAGGAGTTCCAAAGCGCTTCTCTCTCCAGATCCGACATCCGTTTCCACTCATTTAAATCCGGGGTGCCGTGGAGGGCGCGAACGATTTGGACCCATCGGTAGAGGTCGAGCTGCCCCGCAAAAAACGGGCGGCCTCTTTTGCTTTTTCCCGTTTCTCCTCTGTAATTCCAAACAGTTCAGCCCACACAATCCCATAAAACTCGATATCTTCTTCGTCCCAATTATCGAATGTAAACTTGAACGTGTCATTAACAGGTTGGCCATCTACTTCCGTAACACAGATCGCCTTTAAGTACATGTCCAGCTTCAGACTGACAACAATCATGTTGTCACCGGTGATTTGATCGAGAACCTGCGCCCGATCTCGTCCCTCCGGACGGCGGAACTTAATTTTCTTTCCACTTGGCAGCGTCAGTTCATAGGTTTGCATAATGCCCCTCCTCAAAAAATCTCACAAATTAAATTCGTTCAATGCCTTCACAGACGAAATCCAAGTCCTCCGACAGAACCCCTTTTCCTTGCTTGGCTTGGACGCCCAGTTTTTTGAACTTCACGTCCAGGAGCCGGTACCGGCCTTGATAGCCTTTTTCCGGTGCGTTGATGGTACATGTCAAAGTGAAGCGTGGAGAAGGAGGAATGCGGGTTCCCCTTTTCAAACTGTTGGACCCCCAGATTTTTTGAAGCAAGTCGAGATCCTGGTGCCCGCGTTTGACCTTCCCAGAAAGTTTGATCTGTCCGTCCAGGTTACGGGCAATCCGTTCGCCGAGTTCCAGGTATTCCTCAGTGTCTTCGTCAATGGTGAACTCCACTTCCTGATAGTTGCCCGTAATAACCGGGCCGCTGGGTCCGGTCAGCATGGTCGAAACGTCAAACCCTTGAATCGGATCAGCCATGTGCAATCACCCCCGGTGCAAGAGATAAGAGATTGACTGGACATTTGGGGATACATGCTCCGCATCCCACACAACTTTCCGTCACTTCGATGGTACCCTTGACAATTTTCAGAGCCTCCACTGGACAACTGTTGACGCACACACCGCACCCAGGACACCCATCTTCAACCAATAGCAACTTCATTGACACTTTGACGGTTCTGTCAGCAGTACTTGGGGAATCACTTCTGACAGCTTGTTTTTTGTCTGTTTCATTGCTCCCCATATTTACCACTCCTTTACGATGCCGGATTTCCGACAATTCGCTCTACATAGTGGTCGATGAAGTCGGCTGCATAGTAGGGTTTTACCCGGATCTTGGTTCGTGTGATTCTGGACTCAACGATTTCCGGCGGATTGATCGTCGCGTCGCAAATAGTCGGCTGGAAGTCCGCAATCTCGTTATTGTCCTTCATCCGCTTCAGAATCATATCGATCTGATCCGCCATTGCTTGCCACATTTCCGGAGTCGGATTCTCAGACTCAGCCCATTGGGTGCCGTCGTAGACTTCCATGTCGATCTTGTCAAAGATTCGCCGGATGTTGGTTTGCGACCAAGCAGGGTCGCTGGACAAGTTGACACCGTTTCGAATCCGGAATCCCATACCCTCCTTGAGGTTGATGGGGGAGATCCGGGACAAGGTAAGAGTCTTCAATTCGGCTTCATCCAAAAATCTTTCCGTCGACAGAATACCTTGAATCTGCTTGTTCGACGGACTGTTTTGCGCAGGAAGGGCGGAAAGCACACCGGCGTAATACCCATCGGGAGCCACAAGTTCACCGGCCATCTCAACAGGCTCCACCCAGTTATAAGTCATAATTGCTCGCGCCGAATCTAAAGCCGCAGTGGTTTCGGCTGCCTGGTCAGGAGTGAGTCCTTTCTGGACATTTAAAATTGCTAACCGGTAGCCGTGACTGAGCGGAGCATTCATCGCATGTGTAATCAGGGCATTTTGGACAACGGAGGATGTCTGCTGGGCTGCTACCACCAGAGCGATCCGGTAGGGTTCAAGAACCTTCAAACCAGATCGATTCCCATTGGTATCAATAGTACCCACATAATCCGCATCAGACGCTGTTCCGTCCGCTCCGCCCGCAAGTGGGGTAGAGGCGATATTGGCCGGGATTGCGGTTGCTCCCGATGTCACCCGAACTTTACCGTACTTGAATTTGGTTGCCGTCACGCTTTCCAAGGTCAGGTTATCGATTACATTCGCCTTGGTGCCATAGGACTCAATCAATTTGAAAGTGCCGGAGGCTGTCCCAGTGGCGATGGCAACGCGGATGCTGTTTCCCCATTCTCCTGGCGAGTCTGCCTCGTAGATGATACTGTCATTTCCACTGGCGTCTTTCAGGGTGAGGGAAGCAGTTGCAATGCCCGTACCTCCAATCCGGACGACCAGTAGATCATTTGCCTGCTTGCCGTTATAACTTTGATTAAAAAATCCCTGTGCCGATAGATAGCCAGTCAAATCCTTTTTGTGTCCCCCAAAGATTTCGATGAGCTTTTCCATACTGCCAACCGATACCGGTGTATGAAGCGGCCCTTTTTCAAATGTCCCCACCAGTCCGCAGCGGGCCAACGACACGATAGGGGTGGGGCGGGGGCCGACGTTGGAGTCATCGACATCCACGCGGGGAACGATATATTCCTTGGCCATTTTTTCACTCCTTTCTCAAAATAAACCCCCACTATGACCGAAAGCGGGGGGCGTAGTAAATCGCTTGGTACTCGATTTTCGCAAAGTAGAGAACGGTCGGAGGCTTATGGTCAACCGCGTCGGCCACGGCCTCGCTGACATAGGATTCAGCCAGCAAACCACCCAGTTTACGGTCGTCAGCTGTTAGAACCAAACGTATTTCCTCGACAAGATCTTGAATTCGTGCCTCTGCTTTAGACGGATCGGCTGAAAGGGTGTAAACGTACAGGTTAAACAACCCGGTCGCCTTGTCTTTTTCACGGTCATATTCCTGATAGTTGGTTTTCTCCCAACCGACGCTCCCGCCGGTAGGAGCGTTCGGAATCAAACCGTTCACCTTGTCCCACTTCTTAATTTCGGCCAGAGCGGGGGCGCTGCCAAGAACCGAGACCAGTTTCTCGATGATTTGACTTGTCATGCTCATGATTCATTCACCATGTAGTTTTTTGTCGCCCGGATAATCGCCTTATGATCTTCCGACTGCAAAACCAGATAGGGGCGGGCCGGAATCGTAACCGACTTCACCCGGATAAACCGTCCGCCCCCCAAAGGGATGTTCAATGCCCTGCCATTGCGTGGCCGAATCACGCCCCCAAGTTGGTGGATACGAGCGTAGGGGAGGGGGGAACCCACCCGCACTTCCGTTTCTTCGGCCTGAACCACTATTGATTTCTTGAGATCCCCTTTACGGTTCAGAATTTTTCCGGAGGACGCTCCGGCAAGCGCCTGACTCCGGTATTTCGCACGCGTGATCTCTCGCTTCGCACTTTGATAACGTTTTGTTTTTTCCAATTCATCCAGCGCACGACCGCCGTAAATCTTCACGGTGATAGGGGACCATTGCCTCCACTTTGGTCGACCCTCGGACTCAAAGTTTCGCACCGATGAACCGCGAATAATCTCGCCGATAATTCTCATAAGTGGACGCATTCGCTGTCCTCTTGCGATCATCCCGTTGATCCGACTGACAACCGGCCTTAATCCTTGCTCGGAAAGATCAATTCTCACAGATCCCTCAACACCTTTTCCATTGGACTCAAACCCGGTGTGGTGGAACGCAGCGCCGGTTTTACGACAGGCTGACTTTGGTTCAGTTGAATGCCAGGCAGGTTATCAAGAGCATGGTTTTCCAGCACCCACTGAAGGTCCGCTTCCGCTCTCTTCACATAAACGGCTGCCAAAGGGGTCTGAAACTTATCCGGCATCATACTGAAGTGCTTGTCCAGCACAAAACTGGCAGCCATATCCGCACAAATCGATTTGATGATCCCCGGTACAGGTTCCGGAAGAGGAAGCTGGTACCGCATCCCTAAACGGGTATCAATCCGATCCTGGGCCTTTTGAATGAACACCTGGATGTCTATATCCGGATTGAGTTCCACGTCGATCAACCGGCAGAGGCTCTCCACGTCGGCGACGGTGCAATAGGCCATGAGTTATGCCACCTTCATGGAGATGATCCAGTTGGGATGGAACACTCTCGGCAGGCCGTAGATCCCGACCGTGATATCAATATACGGGTTTTTCTCCGCCTGGCTCTTGTCATCGATGACAGAGAATTTGCCCGGCTGCGGGTTGTTGACGCCGCCATTATGCAGCGAGATGGTGGAGGCAAAGTCCATCATCTTTTCGGAAGGCATTCCCTGAGCCAAAATGATCAGTTGGTGATCCGGAATGAAGTTGTGAAAGTTTCCTTCGTCGTCCAAATAGCCCTCGTCATAGATGTAAAAGTCAATGTCTGGAATCAGCAACTTAAGTCCTTTCGCGATCGTTGTCAGACCGATGTTTTCCACACCGGAATACTTGAGGAGATCCCGCACGTTTTGATTCTTTACGATCAAGGCTGCCGTTGCCATATTTAAATAAGCCTTTCTCGCTTTTCCGCCCGTGCCCCGGAAGTTTAGAATTGCATTGGAGATTGCATCAACAGGGTCGGCACCCGGATCGGTCCAGGGGGTTCCCCCCGTTGTCAAGTCAACACGGTTTTTTATTGGGACTTTATAGTCCACTGTAAACTTGACTCCGTTCTCGTTCACTTGAACCTTTCCGTTGATAACCGCCTGCCAACGCAACCACTCAATCCGGGTTTCCACACGGTCATCAAGAGCCATCGCATGCTGCAAAACCCTCTCATAGCCAGCCCGCTTATTCAACGTCCCAGCTTGTCTGGCTTCAAGAAGCTCGGCTTCGTTCATCCGATGTGTCTCTTTCCAATATGCGGTTTTAAATTGCTGCGTTTTGCTTCCAGGTACTTGAACCACTTTCGGATCAGTTCCGATCTGGTGTGCAACAGTCATGCCTTTTCCAGCTTCCAAAATGTCGTACAAGATTCCAGTCGCATACTCGTTCACCACCGGGCAAAACTGGACACCCATAAACAACTCTGGATTTACAACCCGATTGCGAACGATATGTGTGATTTCAACACCTGTTGGAAACGAAATACCAAACATGAAGCTCCTCCTCTCTTATACGGGCCATACGACTATGCCGCCAATCACGGAGCGAAGCCCCAGATCGGTTTTGGCCGCATCGTCCAGCCCAATCAGCGTGTCCTCATAAAAGATGCCCCCAATATAAACCGAAACCGGTTGCGGGGAAGCGGAAGCTTGAACACTCTCTGCCAGGATCAATCTGGCCACTTCCGTGCCGTCGGTGTTGGCGTTGCTGTACGGAGCCACCTCGCCGCTTGCTGTCACGATCCCAAGCACCGTTCCTTTCAGGAGATCCGTGTTGGTGGCGGCCAGCGTAGCGGCAATGATCACCTCAGAGCCGGAAATCGCCACCACTTGCCGGTCTTCATACGATCCAAACGTTTCGATTCCTGGATTCACATCGGTCACCTCTCAAAGCGAATTAAAATTGATATTTTCCGTCCACAATCTTGCCACCCAATGCGACAAACGCTTCTTCCGCGAGCTTGATTTGCTCTGCGAATTTCTGCTCGTCTGGAGCACTACCGCCACCCGTATATCCAACTTGGCCAAATTGAACCCTGTTGGATTGCGGCAAAGAGTCCAGCAAGTTGAAAATCAGTTCGTCCAGCGGTTTCTCTGCTCCGTCCGACAATTTAACTGTCTGCACTTCAGGGTTTGCCAAGAGAATTTCTTTTGCTTTGTCGCAAATGACCGGTGGGATACCGGCGGCAACAAAATCCTTCATTTTCCGTTCGATGGCCTCTTTGTACCGTTCGAAGCGGATCTCCCGGTTTTCCTTTTCCAAATCGGCCAACCGGTTCAGTACGGTTTGGTCAGCCAGTTGTGGAGTAGGCGCAGCGATGGAATCCGTAGCCGGTTTTCCTTTGGGGTCTTGATCGTTTTCCGGCTTTTTGGGAGCGAAAAAGTTTTTCAGACCTTCCAAGAGCTTGTCTACCAGCCCGGAAAGCATGCTAAACATTTTGTCCTGTTGTTCCAAAGGGATCTCCTCCTCGTAATCAAGATAAAACTCATCGTTATCCGGATCGGCCAACATCACTGCATCCGGCAACCCGGTTAAAAATGGTTCATTCGTTAGGGCGACGGCAGAAAGAACCGGGCCAACTTTCTTGCCCGTTTCCTTATCGACGTAATTTGGGTCGTATTCGGCGCTGGCAAACCGGTACCGCTTGGTTCGAATGTCATCAGCCACCTGATCGGAAGTAGGAAGAGCCAAAGCGTAAAGAACATCGCCTTCCTGCATCAACTCGTAAATCCACCCCTCGGCGGGAGCGTCTCCGAATTGTTGCGAGTTGCCTTTGTCATGCCCGATCCGGATGAAGGGTGCACGCCCCAGTACCTTGTTTTTGAAATTGCGGATCATCTCATCAAAGAATGTTTGGGTCCCTTCGATCCAACCGTATTGCGGATGCTTCCATCTTCCCAAACGGAAAAAGGGAATCTTCATGATCGGTGTCTTGTCCATAGCTCACCGTCCTTTCTAAGCAGATTTCCAGCCTTTCGGAAGCGGAGCCACGTGACTCCAGTCCAACGCTTCTTCCGTGATCAATTCCGGCTGGTAGGCGGAATAAATCGGTTCCAGTGTCGAGCGGCACTTCCCATGCAGAGGGGGAGTATTGGCCGATACCCTTGGATCGTTCATCGCCATGATCAGCCCGTGTCTGGACTTGCACTGCACACTCGTTTTGTGATCCATGATGGCAGAGAACCGGAAGTAATCCACGCCCGCCTCCCGGAAAGCAACCAGTCGGCCACGTGCGTACACATAAGTTGTTTCCGTTGTCACAATCAGACTGGCACGATCCCGTGCCGCACGGAGAGTTTTTTCAATTTCTTCTTCCGCCTGAACGCGATTACCGCTTTCCAAAAAGTTCAAAAGAGCGGTTTTTACGTCTTGAATCAGATCCGCCTCAAACCGCCCCGCGAGAACGATCTCACGGTTACGCATAGCCGCAATAGCATGTTCCGGAAGAAGTCTGTCTGGTATGGATGGATCGAGTTCAAAACCAGGTAATTCGTCGGACAGCTTCCTCCGATGCGAATACTTTCGAGCGAGATCAGAAGTCAGCCGGTGTCCATGTTCCATACCGATTGTGATCATCCGCATCCCATAAGGGGCTAGGATACGTCCAATCCCGCCCGGCTCTTTGAAGTGAAACCGATGAGGGTCAAGCTTTCGATAGTTCTTCCGGAGCGGGTCCAGGTTGTGTGCAAACCATCGGTCCAGCAAGGAAAGTACCTGCCCCTCGTGATCATCAAGAATTCTCAGAAGTTCTTGCTTCTTCAGTCGGATCACCACTTTCAGCCCGCCAGTATCTTGGAATAGACGATGGAACCGCACGAGAAAGATGGTCTCGTTTGGGAAGCCCCACTTTCGAGCGAACGAAGTTAAAATCGGCCTCTGTGGCCGGGTCCATATAGCCCTGATTGGTCAACGTGTCAAAGATCTCAGCCATCAATTTCATGTCCTCTTCGGTCTGCTCCCGTTTAGGGATTGCTCCGTAATCCTTTTGCGGACCAAAATTGAGATCCACCAGCCTTCTGATGAGCTGCTCCAGCAGGACTTCGGTCAAATGGCCGTAAATCCCGTCAATCATCATCAGAAACGCTTCAAAATGTCCCTTTCCAAGCGAGTACGCGCCATGTCGACCTTCATCAAACACAAGGCTTGGGATCAGCAACCCCCGTGCAATCTTTTTGTCCAACTTTTGTTCGGCTTTCTCAAACGCATCACCCATTCCGGCAGCCGCCGTGGCCACCGCTTTGACATCGACTTGCTGGTCCTTCGTTCCGCTTTGTACGACAAGGCCGGTCGAGTTTTGAACGTTGTTCAGCAGACGCAGCGTATAGTCAAGGTGGTTGACTTTCTGTCCGGGGTTGTCCGGATCGTCCACCTCCACATTCGGAACCATCGCCACCAAGATCGGGGTCCCGTACTTGTCCAAGCCGCGCATCCACATTTTGAGAAGAGGGTCTTTCAGCTTCCAATTTTTGCGAACCCGTCTCAGCATGGAGGTTCCGTAGGGATTGCCAAAGCGCGGATTATGCGTGTACACAATGGCTTTTTGAGTCGGGATGTACGCCTGCTCACCACTCCAGAACGCGATCTGCAGTATCCCGTTGTCCAGGAGCCGTCCGGTGTGGCGGTCGACCCGGTACCAGATTGAACGCGGGTGATAGGTGGCCAGATACCTGAGGCGAATCTTATCGCCGTCTGGTCGGTACACTATTTCGGTACAGGAGTGTCCCGCCCATAAGGCGGTCAGGATATCCTGAATCTGGATTGACAAGTTTCCCTCCATGCTTTCAAAACACTCCCGGACAAATGCTTGAATTTTCGCCTCCGGATGCGTGTACTCGCCTAAAATCTGTAACACGGACAGCGTAATAAAGTCCAAACAAAAGCCGACGGTTTCATCTCCATCGACCATTCGCTCGTATTCCAGCAAATTGTATGCGTCAGGATTGGCCACCGCTTGGTCAAACTCAAAAAGGGTGGTCCAAAGCTGGGACCCCATTTGCGCGAATATGATCTGATCCATCGTGTCCCTCCTCACCAGTCAATGTCGGCGACTAGACTTCTGCCGACCGTTGCCGCTCGCCACGGTCCTCTCGCCCGACGGCGTCCAACCGCAAGATACAGGGCGATTCTTGCAGAGTTAATCGCCATTCCGAAGTGGTTGGGCACGTTCTTTTTATACTGGATCACCGCTTCACCATTGGCTCCGGTAACTTTTTCCTTCACCAACTTCAAGAGGTGTGCTCGCACATCTTTCAGCGTTTTTTCCTCTTCCGGCGTTCGCGGCTTCGGTAACAGGGCCAGCGGGGGAGAGGTGACAAACAAGTCGGTGGTCTCATCCAGGGATTCGTCGCGGTCGACAGTGACCCGGTTCACCGCCCGGTCATCCTCCCCCTCGATCCCTTCGTTAATTCCGGTTCCTTTGAAGTACTGGATGTAGCCGTCCGCTTGCTGCAGACTACGCACTACCTTTTTGCTTTCCGTCTTGTAGGGCATCGCGTCAATCACAAGGCCACCGGCATTGTACCGGGATTCCAACTGCCCAATCAGGTCTACCAGATCTTCCACGTCCACCTCGAAGAACGCCAGCAGCCGCATACCCTCAAGTCCATAAGGGGCAGCAACGGCGACATGTGCCCGATCCCCCATGTCGATCCCGATCCCGGTCACTTCATCGGAGTGATCCTGCCAGTAATAATCGCTGGCCGCAACAACACGGTTCCACACCTCCGGGCTGACGGGCTGCATATTACCGGAATCGGGCAGGGCCAGTGCACTACGGCGGAAGGTGGCCCGTTTGGAAGGCTTGTCCTTCGCTTTTTCCCAACGATTCCAGAGAAGATCCAGGTTTACACCGGGGATAATCAACTGCGGTACCCGGTATCCGCGCTGGTTTACCCGATCCGGATGTTCTGGCACCCATTGGCCGTTGTTGACATCCAGCGGTTTACCGCATTTTGTGCAAGCCAACAGCATCTTACCGTCCTTGCGGGCCATGTTTAGTGGGAATTCCTCTTCCAACAGTTGATCATGATTGCACCCGGAGCAGCGAACCAACCACTTTCGCATATCCGTTGCTTCAAACAACTCATCGATCCCGTCCTGGGGAAACAGCGCCACCGAAAAGTACCTCTGCCATCCTAAAGAACCAGGGGCGGAAATTCGGTCCTGCGCCAGGACCATGTTTTCCGGATTGATGAGCGCCACTTCGTCAAACACAATCGCGTCTGCAGGAATGGAAATGGCTCCCGTTTTGCTAACAAGACCTTTGATGTAAAGAAAGTGACTTCCCAACTGTTTCAGTCCAGCCTGATCCGTCCCAGAAACTCGTTCCCGAAGATACGGACTCCGGTCAATGTAGGGATCGAACCTGGTCGGGCCAAACATCCTCGCCATCCCGTCGGTGGGGAGGTAGTAAATCACGTTGCGTTCTTCGGCATCCACAAGGTGTAGAGTGTGCGCAATGGCAAGCGTTGAGAAACCTGTCTGCGCCCCTTTCTCCACCACGATGTAAGGATGCGATTCATACGCCTGAACGATCTCGACCATGCACTTCCGGTTGAGTGGGTTGTATTTCTCGCCGTTATCCAGGACGAAATTCCCACAGTATTCGAGAAAGGAATTGAACTTTTTGCCCTGGGTACCCACAAGGCTTTCCAAAAGGGTTTCTTTCCTTTTGCTCATTCGCGCCGCCATCCTTTCCAGCCGCGCTTGACCACACATTCAGGAAACAGACAGGAGGGACGGTCCAGTCCGCCCCTCCAGATACAAACAGAGCAGTCAGGTTCTTCCCGTGTCATCGTCTCCACTTGAACGGCACGCTTCGAATTCTCCATGAGTCGTTTTGAAGCAGGCGATTTGCGGGTCGTCTGGCGTGATATGTGTTCCATGACTCATGTCCTCGTTTCAGGGTGGTAGATCCCACCTGTAAAAATTCAGGGGAGTCCCTGCGTGAACATGCCCTATAACGCCGTTATAACGCGTTACACGGCGTCCGATTTATTGAGCGAGTATTTTTATACTATCTATCGAAAATTGATAGCTTGTACGGCATTTTAAAAATTTGACAAAGAACAGAGTGATTCATCCACTCCGGCGAAGTCAGGTTCCGGTTCTCCCGTTTGACGCTCCCCGCATCGGGCTGCGATGCGGATCGTGGCATCCCCCAGGTGGACGCTCCCCGCACCTTACGCGGATCGTGGCATTCACCACCATTGCTCCCCTCGGCAGGGAGATGGCCTTCGCCGGGTGCCAACCGACGGTCGCGTGGGGACAGACTTCTCAACGAGGGGCATATGAAGTTGCCAAGGAACAGAGCTGCCGTCCCACCCGCCACCGACAGCACACTCCCGTTATGGAGTGCCCAAAGTGCCTAATTTGCCGTCAAGGTTTCGTGGATCTTGTTCACCTGTTCAATGAGCTTGTTTAGAAGATCCGGTTGTTCCTTCAAAGCAGCCTGCAGTTCGGTCTTGATCCTTTCCACCGCCTTGGAAACACCCTTGTCAAACTCAAACTTCAATTTTTCGCGTGCCACAGCACTGCGTTCCAGATTCGCAATCAGCCGACCTGCTTTATCAAGGGGCAGGGACTCGAATTCGTCCTCTGCCGTCGCGATCCTAGTAAGAAGCCCCTGCATCATCAACTGGTTAGCCGCTTCCGCGAGATCCGTATTTGGCTGCTCACGTACAGCGTCGATGAGGACTTTCAACTTTTCCCGCGTTTCCGTGATCCGTTCCGCAATCCGTTCAAACGAGTTGTGATATCTTGCAATGCTGGACTTTCCAATTTGGTATCCTTCATCCCGCAGGAAAACTTCGATTTCTTCGTAGGTGTACCGAGGGGTCTGGCTGGCAAGCATTTGATCTACCTGTTCCCGGATCTCCTTGGGCAGGTTCTCAATCTTGAAATGCCTACGGCGCTTGCTCATGGAAGATGCACTCCAGGATCGGGGTCGATGTTCCGTTCCAGGAGATCAATACCTTTGGGAGTGAGTTTGGCAAGGATCAACGGCAGATCGATCCCATTAAGGGCCGGTTTCGATAACTCGATGTAGCCCTTTTCCTTCAGGTAGTCCAAATGGCCGGAAAGAGCGGTAGGCGTTACAGGAAGACCGGCGTCAATCAGGCATACTTCAACCACATTGCTGCCTGTTGGTTGTGGGTGACCAATCTGCAGAACCTTCATGATGTATCCCCGAATTTGCCGTGACATGATCGTTTTCATATCCATTTCTGTGTTCACCCCTTATCCTTTAACGCGATAAGATCATGGATCTTATCCAGTTTGTTGCCAAACGCCGCCATGCTGCGGATATAGTCCTCGCGCAAGACATATGTAAACGGCATTTTTTCCTTCAGATCATCGAAGTCGTTCCTAAGCTGATCGATTTCTTGCTTGCGTTCTTGGTTGTTGTCCGCAATCTGCTTGTCCAACCTTTTCAAAAAATAAGCGATAAGGCTCAACATAACCGCAAGGATGATGTTAAACGCTTGGCCCCATTCCATTCCCTCACCCCATTTCCGGGCAAAAACAAAAACACTCACAGGTTTGTTCTACCTGTGAGTGTAAAGGAGAAGAGGCGGAATCTTCCTCTAAAGCGCTTGACGAAGCTAATTCTCCGAAACAGCGGCCTCCTGGTGTAAGAGGTCGAAGATATTCATTTGATCCGGATGAGATCCTTCGATGCTTACAATTTCCCGGACCCATTTTTCCGTCAGATCGTATTTTTTCGCTATTTCTCTGAGATTATACCCGTTGTATTCTTCGCGGATTTTTCGATCCCGAAGCGCTCGGAGGGCTGATTCCGCTTTCGGAAGATAGAGGTGCGTCCCCCCGTAGGCATCCGCCAATCGGATCGTATTTTGAACCCCGATCAGGAGTGCAATCTTTTTGTAAGGCTCGGGGAGATCGTCGGGGGTCAGTTCATTGATCCACAACCGGACCGCATTCATGAGCAGCCCTCCTTTCGTATCATACTGACCCTTTTTGCCGTCGTTCCAGTACTTTTTTCATGGACTCGATCAACTTCCAAGCTTTTTGGTGCGTGAGCCATTCTTTACGATCGACTCCCGCATACTTCCGCATGAAAGCCTGCAGACGGGCTGGATTGTCGTCCCAGCCCAATTCCTTTTCCAGTTGATTGATCTTCCATAATTGTTTCTTGGAAGCCATCTTGCTGGAAGCAGGCTTTTCTCCCACCAGCTTACACAGATGGTCGATCACCTTGATCGCCTGAGCTTTGCTCAGTTGGGAGATGCTGCGTTCACCGCTGATTTGTTCTACGACAGAGTAGAGGTCATCTTCCGACAGTCCATATTGACGCTGCATTCCGAAAATCTTTCGTCGCTGCTCCGGATTGATCTTACACATCAGATCACCTCTTATTCGATATATCCGTGTTCGAAATACCATTGCAGGAGGGCAGGGGAATACCGTTCAAGCAGTTCCCTGCGATCCGCATCCGCATTAAGAACCAGAACGAGTTGTTCTTTCACTTCGCTGACCAAGTTCATTGTTGTCGGCCTCCTCAATCAATTTGTCTACCCGGATCGTGACTTCGTATTTATCGTCGGCATCAAAGCACCTTGTGAACGCTGCCACACCAAGCAGGACTTTTTCCAGTTCGTTTCCGTTCACCCGTTTTTTGATGACGTTCAAGGCGATCTCCTCTTGGGGGAGAATCGTTTTCTTGACAGTCTGCGGATTGTTTGCACGCCTTGTGGCCGGTGTGGTTGTCATTACACTTCAATCCTTTCTACGTTAGGTTTGTAAAAAAACTTGTCCTCCGTTTTCCGCTTGGCTCCAACCTTTAAAAGAGAAGCATCATCATATTTGGCTAACTCGTCTTTATTGATCGATTCCTTTACAGTGATGCAATCAAACATCTTATTTTGTTTCAGCGCTTCCAGGATGGCTTTGACGTTCCTGGTAACGATGCTTGATACTTGCCTGAACCCAACTTCACCGAATGTGAGATTTTTTGTTTTGCGTTCCTTAAACTCGTCCGCGTGGTATTCAGTGAATTGTTGGATGTTGAATTCTAATTCTTTTTTTCGTTCCAGAAGGGGAGAGACAGCCGCCTCCGCTTCGGCTTTCAGAACGTTGACTTTGTTGTTCAAGTCTGTCTCGGTCGTAAGTACTTTGAGATCGATCTCACCAATTTCACGGAGAGCCTGATTGACCTCGTCCCAACTTTGAAAAACAGGCAGCGGTTTCTTCGACATACTCATCATCCTTTCGTCTATACAATTTGACAAAGATGAACACCCTGGACCTTTGCCTGGCTGAGAAGCGTTTCATACTTTTCTTCTGCCGCAATCAGCCGATAGATAGCTGCATCGACAAACTCCGGTTCCGCTTGCTCAAATCCTTGCCAAGCAATCAAGAGTTCACGGTGTGCCTGCTGGATCTCATCCCCCAGACCTGGACAAAATTCGAAGGTTGGCTCCAGGTTCATCTTGGCAGCCCATAGATTGCGAAGAATCATTCACGTTTTCCCCCTTTTGCATCCAAGAATGTAAGCCCCATCTTCCGGCCATCCCGGCCCTGAAGATGCGCATGTTTGTTCATTTTGAGTAATCGGCTGCGGATCGCTTCCACCTTTTCCCGCGTCCTAGCCGGAGCATTGTTATAAACTTCGTTAGGGGCATAGTTGCTTGTGAAAATCGTTGGCAACCCTTCGATGAATCGGGTATTGACGATCCGAAACACCTTGCCGACTGTAAATTCTGTTGGAGGTGTCTCCTGGGCGAACTCGTCAATCACCAGAACCGGAACTTGGCAATACCGCTCCAGAATCTCCTCAATGTCCTGCTTCTTTTCTAACAGACCACGAAGCTTGTCAAATATTGATTCAGCCCGGACAAACAGGACAGGGACACGTCGCTCCTCCAGTCGGTTGACAACCGCCAGCGCGAGGTGTGTTTTCCCCACCCCCGGCTGTCCAAAAATGTAGAATCCTTGCCGCTCACTTCCTGGAACGAACGTCTCCGCAAACCGCTTGGCCGCCCTATACAACTCCGGTGCGTTTCGGCGCTGCTCATCCGGATAGTTATCAAAGCTAAATTCACTATCCGTACTAGACTTTCCTGAAAACTCCTGAAGCCTTTGGAACCGCAATTCGTTTTGATATTCCAAGTAAGCTGGGCATTCGATAATCCGTACCATCAAATGCCCACGGTGGATACCTAACCGGTGCCACAGACCCTGCAGTCCTTCCGGTCGGCCGCACTGTAGATATCCTTTACAATTCTGACAACATCTCCGCTGACTGATCGTATCAAGCAGTGAGGGACCGGAGTGAAGAATCATCTCGTCCGTTGCTTCCAATTCCACCAGTTCAGGAAGTTCCTGCCGGAAGTAATTCGGTGTGTGCGATTGCAAGTTTGGAAAGTGTTTGGACATTCGGGCAACCAGGTCATGTTGAAGCAGTGTCTGTTGAATCGACAGGTCGTCCCTGTTCATAGTAAAAAGTTTCACCCCCTTGGCCTGCCATCATCAGGTGGGGGAGGCCAGTTCCCCACGACGCCCCCTGGGGGACGTTTCGGCTTACTTGACAAAACATTGTGTTAAGTGGATGGTTTGTTATTGCCAGGTTTGTCAAGCGCTTGGAACTCGATCATCAGCTTGCGTTCTTTCTCCAAATATTCCATGCGCTTCACGTTACGATCGCCATCGACCTTCTGCACTTGGTGGAGGAGACTTGCCAGCCCGCATTCCACATTCCGTGCATTAAAGTATGTGTTGGAGAAGAGAACAAAACAGACATTCGGGTCTTTTGGAATGGCAACTGACGTTCGCGCTGTCTTTGTCCGACCGGAGTTTCCTTTGATCGCTTTCGCCATCCGTATCAACTCCCCATAATGGCTTTTGGAGTGACAGATCTCAGGAAACGAACAACTTCATCGAAGTCATCGGTAATGAGGTTTGCAAATCCATACATCACATCGAACTCCCCTTTAGGGAATTCCGGTTGGTAGATCACAAGAGTCTTTTCTTTTCCCGCTGCATAACCGGCCTCTAAATGAGCAGATTTACCGGCTGGCAACACCAAAAGAACAGCGTCCGCCCAATCGAGCCACTTTTTGTCTTCTTGAAATGCCATCTGTGGTTTTTCATGTTGAAGGAAGCTCTTTGCGTCCAAATCGTTTAGCTCCCCAAGTTCGTTGTAGTGAAACACAAATCTACCCGTTGAGCTGTCCGTAAAGTCATCCACTTCAAAGCCTTCATTCCGCAAAATGGAAGTCAAACTTTGAACTTGACTCTTGTTCTTCCATGAGGAAGCCATATAGATTCTCATTGTTTTTCACACTCCTTCCTGTATCTCGTTCATCCAACCCAAAAAGATCCTCTCGACCCGACATTCGCCCTCCCTCAGACCCTTACTCGAATATCGGTCTGGTCTTTACGATTTCCAAAGCCTGTTTTTGGTCGAATCCAGCCGCTATTAAGGCGTCGAATTTCGCTTTAAGGGCTTTCGCTTGGGCAGGGTAAACACGCAACGCTACGTGCAACACTTCCAATACCTGGTCTGCCATCAGTTCAAGTTCAGCCCTGGTTATTTTCCCGTTCGGTTTATCCATATCATCACCTCCCAAGTAGTCGGCCTGTCTCATCAGAGTGGGGAGGCCATCTCCCACTGACGCCCCAATGGGCGTTTCGACTTTAGTCGTGCATGACAACGCCAAGCCTTTGGGAGAAATACAAGCCAATCAGAATTACTCGACCGGGAGGAAGCTTTGCCAACAGTTTGTCAACATGGGTGTGCCCTTTGTCTGTCAGTTGATACATGCCCTCCGTGTAGGTCATGTAGCCTTCTTCAATTAGTTGATCGACCACCAGTTCCTCAAACGACTTTTTCGGAGATAAAGTTTGACCTTTCATCATGGAAAGAACCTCCTATCGCTTTGGTAAAGGGGGGCACCCGAAACCGGGCACCCGTATATTTGAAAAGAGGAGAAGAAGCTTCAAGAACGGAAGATCAGATGCGGATTTCCATTGTGGTCGATAAAAATGTCGCTATGGCTCAGAACATCGGAAAATAGAGACATCGAATCTTCGGCTTTTTTCCGTTGGCGGTTCTTGCTAGAACTCGCTTCAGAATCAACGAGTTTAGGACGTGAATGACGTGGTTTCAGGTTGGGATATTTCTGCAACAGCATATATTCGATCTCTTCTGGAGCCATCCGATATGTCACGCATTCACTTTTCAAGGCGACCGGTTCATCTCTTCTCGGTACCGGTGTTCCCATACGATCACCCGCCTTTCCGGCCTGCCATCTTCAGGCGGGGGAGGCCATTCACCCCGCGACGCCCCGGACGGGGGCGTTTCGGCTTTTTCGATTTCCGTTGTAATGGTGGTTTCAGGCAGTGCCCATCCGATCCTGTAGGAGGGAGTGAAGGCATCTCGCGAAACTTACTTTTTTCTTCCTCGGGCAATTTTCGAATCGTGACACAGCTGGTTTTAGCTTTCATACATGATTCCGCCCGCTATCATGCTACGTACAACGTCGATTGATTTTGAACGGGTGGCGAAAATAGGTGAACACGAAGCAAGTAAATAATTAGGACTGGAAGGGATGTCGTCGTCGGTTGAGCAGATCAGGACAAACTGTTGTACCTCAATCTCTTGGGAACCGGATTCATCTTGAACAATAATTTTGATCATAGAATTTACTCCTTTCCGACCTGCCTCATCAGGCGGGGGAGGTCACGTCCCCGCGACGCCCCGGACGGGGGCGTTTCGGCTTAACCTAATGTCTAGTGCCGTGTTCGCTCCAGAAGAAGCATGCGTTTCGCTTCGAGAACCACTTCCAACGTGATCGGCTGCCCCTCAGTGAGATCGAGGCTGCGGCGCAGTGCCTTTACCAGTGCCCTGCATCCGCCACGTTCCTTGTCAAGTGCGATGCGTATCAGTTCCTCTCTCGCGTTACTTTCAATGTTGTATCCAGCGAGCATCTCCATGACCTCCTCACGCCGGAGTCCGCCCAAGTTGACGATGAACCCGACGCGAGAGTAGAGCTGCGAGAGGTTTTCCCGCATACTTGGCCCACGCTGGAGATACGTTCCCAGCTTCGGCAACCCGACCAGTACGATTCCGACCTTTGCCTGGTCGTGGATGGTGCGCAGCATCTCCAGCTTCTTGACGGAGTAGTTGACCAGCCTGTCCGCCTCATCGACGACGATCATCACCGGGTCTTGTTGGAGACGGCGAACGATCTTTCTCATGCGGTCGCGAACGGTTCCGTAGCGGACTTCCTCGCCGATTCCCAACTCGTTGCCGATCTCTTCGATTAGGTCCCGCGTACTCATCATGTCGTCACCCTCGATCCGGATGACCGCCTGCGGGTGCTGCTTCATAAACTCTTGGACAGACCGCGTTTTGCCCGATCCCGCTGGACCGATGATGACGCCCAGGTCGCGGTACTCCATGCAACCGGCTAAAACGGCTGACGCCTGGATCGCGTTTTGCGTGGGTACGAAACCCATCTCAGCGATAGAGGATTTGTAGGTAACGATGGTCGCGTTCGGGTATTCCCTATGAAACTCTTGATTCAAGAAGCTTTTGACTCGCTGTTCTATTTCTTTGCTGGTATAGTCCGGCTCGTTGATGAACCGTGAGAGAGCGCTGCGGCTGAGCCCCATAGTGTTTGCCATCTCGTTGACCGTGTATTTCTCTTTCAAGCGGAGAATGGATTGTTTCAGTTCCGCTACCAGTTCATCATGATTGATGCACGTAATTTCATTCGGCATGATTCTTTTCTCCTTTCTATCTAGGCCATCCCGAGGGCTTTTTTGCCTTGTTTTTCAAGCCACTGCTCGCGTATGGACAGTTGTTTTTCCGGCGGCACTTCCGTCTTTTCCCGCTGATCGGCTGCGATCTCGCGTGCCGCCTGCTCGAACCCGGTGATCATATTCACCTTTCCGTTTTCGTCTACGCTGCCGGTGTAATGGCGTTTGGCTCGCTCCTTGAACCCGTTGACCGCTTCCTTGATGGCGCGGGTGGAGCGTTTCTGGCGCTGCATGTGCAATTCCAGCGACTCCTGGTTGCCAAACTCTGTGTAGTTCTGCTGCGCGGTGCAGAGGTAGCTTGTCCCACGGAAGATCATGATTTCGTCCAGGTGTCTCGGATCGTACCGGACGATGACATCTTCGCCCACGTAGTAGTCCAGCGCCGGGTGCGCGTAGTATCGTCCGCCGAACCGAACGCCGACCGTGTAGACCTTGCGCTTCTGCGCACGCATGAGCAGGATATCGAACGCCCGTGCGTTCGGCACACCTTCGCGAGCCTTTGGCGTTTGCTGGTACACGTTGAGCGGTGTATCCTTCAGCTCGCTGTGGACCGTGTTGTGGTACTTATCGAGGTACTCTTCGATGAGTTGCGCCAGCTCCTCCAGCGTCAGCAACTTGCCTTGCTTCAGCAGCTTTTTCTCGTCGAACCCATCCGGGCGGTCCTTGTTGTTGCTGCCGCAAAAACCCGGCAGGTGCATGATGAACTGCGTTGTGAAGGTCTTGAAAAACCGCTCCATGATCCCTTTCGCCCAGGGAGTCCGGGCCGTACAATAGCGTGGCTCGATGCCCAGGTTGGCAAAAACACCTTTGACCTCGTCGGAATAATCAAATTTCCAGGCGTGTTTCAGACCGCCCGCCAAGTGTTTGCTCTGGTAGTCTTTCCCGTTGTCTATGTACACCTCGACAGGCAACCCGTACACCGGACTGTTTGGCTTCCGCAATGCGGCGTGGCGGAGCGCCAGACCGATCGCTTTGGAGTTGTTCATCGGACTCAAGCACCAACCGGCGATCACGCGACTTCGCACGTCCTCGAAGGTAGTGAAGAACGGGCGGATCGCCCTTCCTTCGTACTCGACGAAAAGATTGATCTGGTGATGGTCGCCGACATGATACTGATTGACCAAGAGTCCGCTGTAGTCCAACAGTGTTTTGGGCATGTAATGGTTGCGCCATTTCTCCACGCCTTCCTGACCGTAGGCGATAATCGTCCTGGGTAGTTCATTGAAGTACCGACAGGCCGTTTGATAACTTCCGACCTGCCAGAGTTCCTGCAGTCGCGCTGCTTCTTCCTCGTCAGCCGCCTCCGCGATCCGGCGCTTGGCCTCCTCAACCGTCTGGTTGTACACGTATCTCTTTTTGGGCTTTCGCGGGTCCAAGAAGAGTGCGGTCATATAGTCGAGAGCGGCCGAACCGAATCCCCTGGTCCCATAGCGGAGTTTTATGGCGGCGTCCGCTTCCATCTTCTTACGGATGGGCTTGCTCAATAGGGCCACCTCACCTTCCTTTTCATAAGAGTCGATCCATCTGTATAGCGTCGGGAGCTTAATATCAGCTTTCCGGCATAGCTCTTTCAGTTGATCGACCACGTTGTCGCGCTGTGACCGGATATCGATAGCCTGCCGGACGAGGTTCACCCGATCCGTGAACTCCTGGATCGCTTCCTTGCCGCCGATCTCTTCCAGAACGGCGAGGTTGACCACCAGCTTTCCGCCGTTTTGGGGCAAATCATTTTGACTGGCAGGCTTATTCACTTTTGTTGTTTGGAGCAAATACTGGACTTGGGCATCTTCCGGGAGGGAGGATAAAGAGATTTGGTATTGCTTCCCTCTGGTCCCTCCCGTCTTGCAATCAACTTCGCGGTAACGGAAATCGCCATAGGCAATTTTCTTTCGGACCGCACGTTCGGTGATGTTTAACAACGATGATACCTCTTTGGTCGAAAGCCACCTCTCCATCGCCCCCCTCCTTTCTCTTTACGCTGTATGTTGAATGGTGCTGAGATCGATCCCCAATGACCTTGCGATTTTGGGAATATAGGTTTTTCCGGAACGTTCTCCGTAAAGTATCAGGTAAAGGTATTTGGGGCTGCTCCCGATTTCCTCAGCTAGTTGCACCTGTGTTTTGCCGATTTCGACGAGGCGCTTCTTCACAAGTACGCCGAACGGTGTCAGTTGACGCTTCCTCATGTTGGCGCTCACCCCTTTCTGTGGTGTCTTCAGCCATCCGCAGGCCGATTTGTATACAGGCTTCGCGAGTGGTGTCTTCAGCCATCCGCAGGCCGATTTGTATACAGGCTTCGCGAGCGGCCATGTAGCGCAGGTTACGCGTTGCCGCGATCTTGGCGCTCAGACGGAGCACCGTTCGATGAAGCTCGGCAATCAGTTCCTGCTCTTGTTTTTCAAGCAGGTCCACATAGGATTCCAGCGCCTCTTGCTGCGCGAAGGAAACGGCAAAGTCGCCGTCCGTCACGTCCAGCTTGAAGTCGCCGAGAATCTCGCGGGCAATGGCTGCCGACGCTTCACGCTGTTCTTGCAGCGCTTTGCACATTTTGTCTCACTCCTTTCGATTCCGGGAAGCGTAGCGTGTTGCGGCGATCTTCGCGCTCGGAGTTGTTCATCGGACTCAAGTACCAACCGGTGATCACGCGACTTCGCGCGTCCTGGAAGGTAGTGAAGAACGGGCGGATCGTACTTCCTTCGTACTCGATAAAAAGATCGAGCTGGTGATGGTCGCCAACCATGCGTTGTTCTCGCAGCACGTTGATCATTTTGTCTCACTCCTTTCGTTTGAGACATTGCTTTCGTTGGATTTTTTATTCGGTTGTCAAGGTTCGACTGTTTGTGCACTACCTGGTGTGATAGAATCGCTTTGTGATGTAGTTTTCTATCCGATTCAATTATAGATGTCAATTGACATCATGTCAACGAAAATAAGGTCATATTGACATCAAATATTTCGTTTTCGATGTCATATGACTTAATAATTGGAGGGTGATATAAGTGGAAACTCTTGGCGAAAGAATTGCTTTTTTAAGAGAATCGAGGAAAATGAGCCAGCGGCAGCTTATGGAAATCTTGAAATTTGACAATCTAAGTAGGTATGAAAAAAATGAACGAAAGCCAGGCATCGATATTGTTATAGCGATAGCAGAGTATTTTGATGTTTCGATCGATTGGTTGTTAACAGGAAAAGAGAGGAGGGGTGATGTTAATTTACATCGTTTTCATATGCAATTGACTCCGAATGATGTTGAATTGCTTGCGAAGTTTTATCAGTTGAGCGAAAAAGATCAGGGTAAAATTGAAGGCATGATTGACGGATTATTACTAGCGGCAAAAAATGAAAGTGCAGCACGACAGAAGACAGAAATGTCGTCCAGATCGATGAATGGAAACGAAAGAGAAGAGGCCGCCGCGATAAATGAAACAGCTTAATTTTTATGTCTCAATGATAGATTTATATATCAATACTCACCAAAAAAACGACAATAAAAAATGCCCCGCTTGCAAGGGGCCAAAATGAGAAAAGAATCTGCCTAACCATTATTTTGTCAGTATTCCCCTCCTGGGGCAAGTAGCCGCAGGTTTGCCGATTACTGCCATCGAAAATTTAGAGGATATCATCGACATTCCGGCTGAGTACCTGCCTGGCCCCGGTAACTTCTTTGCGCTGCGGGTCAAGGGGGATAGTATGGTGAATGCAAATATCAATGACGGAGAGATCGTCATCGTGAAACAACTATGAGATTTTTTATCCTTCCATCAGCCGGTAGAATGAGTCGTATCTCTCTTCTGTAACGCCTTTTTCTGGTTTCGCGTCACCGATCCGCTTCTCGGAGGCCGCGACTGGCTTCCAACCGTTACGAAGAGCACTCCGAATAAAATTCGCTGGTGCCTTTACACGAGTCGAACTCTGACGCAGAATCAGAAGCACTTCCAGCACCCGTAAAAACTCGATTTCCATCAACTCGTTAAGTAAATCGGTAGGGATTTTAGATAAGGTCGCAATTTGGTATGCTATCTTTATAGCATCTCGTTTCTCACGGTCGTCCAAAATGATCACCTCTGTCCGTTTTATTCGCTTTGGACAGATGAATTCCTTTATCGTTTAGGAGGTGCCAGGAGTGAAGTTGCGTCATAGAAGCAGAAAAGCAAGTGTAGTTCAAAAGATCAGACGAGAGTTTGCTCTAATGGATTACTCTTTGGATAATTTAACAAATGAGGAAGTAGAAAATGGGGTCCGATCAGTCTTACAATGCATTAGTCAGTTCGGAATAAAAATGAAAGAAGCAGTAGGAGTGATGAACAAAACTTTTCACGGATAAACGAGTCTGTCCAGCATTTAGTATTCCAAGGGTATACAATCGAGTGATTCAGATTAGTATATTTATTCATATTTATGTATAAGTATGAATTTCCAGCTTGCTCGCTGTTTTTTCGCTCTGATCTACCAAAAACGCAGTAGTGACGCGGTTTTATAGCAAGTTCCGCATAGGTAATTTGGTTCCGCATTCTAGTTCCGCATTCGAGTGTTAAGACCCATAACTTCGGACGGTGAAAAACCGCCACTTTACTCATGCAAAGCAGTTCACGTAACGCTTGATATTACTGCATTTTCCGCGACTGCTAACGGTTCGCTAACGGCTGGTAACAGGTGTAACAGGGGTCTGTGTTACAGGTGTAAAAAGAGAGGTAGAATCTCAAGATTTCTCAGAATCGTGAGAACCACCCCTCCAGTTTCCAGCTCGTTGAATCCCTTGTCCCTATTACGTTTTCCCGCGTTTTCCTGTCTATTCCCGAGATTTCCCGTTTTCTCGCATTCTGTGAGATTCTACAACAAGGTTATACGTTCTCACCGTCAAAAGCTAAACAAAAAAGGAGCAGACAAAGCTAAACGCCTTGTGCCCCTATGCTAATTGCCATGTTTGTGTCTTGCTTGTCGGATTATCTCTTGTTACCGCTCACGCTATTTGACGGCGGATGAGCGGTAACAAAATGTCCGGCTTTCATTTCACATATATAGGTGGGTTAGAGCGCGGTGAACGCAATATATCACTGGTTAACTTAGCGAAGATTGCGAAAGCACTTGAAGTTAACATTCACGACCTCTTTAACTTTGAGCAAGAGTTAAGCGAGGAAAAACAATCAATCATAAACGAGATCGTGTTGTTGCTAAGTAGTCGTGAGGAGAGACAAGTTACAATGGCAAAAAACATTTTGTCTGAAATATTCCGAACTTTTCCCCAATAATAAAATCCCCAAAGGAGCAATTTAGCACCTCTCTTGGGGATTTTTTATTCCCGGTTTCTACTTTAGTCGTGTAATCCTTGCAATATTCTTGCTTCTTTCTCTGTGTCCTCTAATTTACGTTCCCAAGTTTTGGACGACCTCAACGAATTCAATTCTAGCAATAATTCTTTGTTGCTGAAACCAAATTCCCAGTATAATCATAAGAGAATGATAAATGATAGAGGTGGAACAAAATGTACTGGGTACTTGGAACTATAAACTCTACACTATCTAGTCCAAAGTTAATTCAAGAGAATGATATTTCTAGATTCCATAAATGGATGGAAACAAAAGGATGGAGATTTTCTGACTACCCATTAGATACCATAAGTACGGACTATTCCGTGAATCATATTGAAGGGCGAGATAACTTATTAAGATGGGACATTGATATAGCTGAATGGGAACTAACCGTAAACATCCCGCATCACTTAATGCACATATATAATAAACTTGGGGTTGTTTCAGATAATACTGCTTTCCCCCTTTGTGAGACCTGTGGTCATCATCAAGATTGTTGGCAGGGCAATGAACATAGAAAACCGCTAGATCAAGACAACATACACTGGTCTCATGTTTCCCTTCCTTGGATTGGAGCAAATTATAATACTTTTCGTATTGCCGTAATCGGAATTAACCCGTACGAAGCTGGTGGTCTCGATTTTTTTCGAGTATTAATACCCCAAGCCAAGGAAGAAATGGCGAGTGGAAAAATAAAGGTTAATTTCAACAATCCTAGTTATGCAGGCACTGTATTGTGGCATCGAATCGGACTATATGCTTCTCAGACAATCTTAAAATTTGTAAACGACGATGACCTACTGACCTTTCCGGATTTATCTCATATTGATGCCTATGATTGGATTGCTTTTACCAACCATGTGAAGTGTTCTCCCACTGGAGATCGAAGTCAGCCCTCACAAGCTATGTGGGAGAACTGTCATTTTATTCTTAAGGAAGAATTAAGAATACTGGCCCCTAAAATTCTAATTATATTAGGAACAGGTGATAACATTTATTATCTAAACAAAAATGTACTAGATGAAAATCCTTCATTGATCGATGAAACAAAGTATGTTCGTATGTATATAGGTAAGCTACACAGTAGAAACATTGGTATCATAAACGTTCCTCACCCTGCTGCCCCAGGACTTGGTGCATCTCACCAAATTAGCATAGATTTAGATACACTTTTAAGTAAACATGCATCTACCTTGCAAAGTGTGCTTCATTTACCCAGACCTACATTATCATAGATGTATTCAACCACGGTCATTGAATCGTGGTTTTTATTTTCCAATTGCTTTACTTTCCTCTTCCCTGCTGAAAAATACGACTGTTTATTTTCTTTTTAACCGTAGAACCGAAACCATTTTGTGTTAGCTTGCTTATGCAGTAACTGTCTAACACAATCTCCTGCCTAATCCTGTTTACCATCACTTGTGGTACGGTTCCCCCCGCTGAATCCGAAAAGCCCGGTACAGCTGTTCCAGGAGGATGACCCGCATCATCTGGTGCGGGAAGGTAAATTTCGAAAACGACAGCTTCAGGTTGGCGCGGTCCAGGACGGAACGGTGCAGCCCCAGGGACCCGCCGATGACGAAAACAAAGGAACTGTACCCCTGACCCGCCATGCGATCCAGATACTCCGCCCAAGCCTCCGACGAGAAGGTTTGCCCTTCAATCGCAAGCGCGACGACATAATCGCGCTCTTTGAGTTGCGCCAGGATGCGGGACGCTTCTTTTGCCTTGATCGCTTCTGCTTGCGCTTCCGACGCGTTGTCGGGGACAGGGGCGTCGGCCACTTCCACAAGCTTGACTTTGGCATACGCGCGAAGCCGTTTTTCATATTCCGCGATGGCCTGAAGCCAGTAAGTCTCTTTGACTTTTCCCACTGCGACAACGGTGATGTTCATGGTTCGCCTCGGGTGACAAGGTATTTGGCCCGTTCTCCGCAAAATTGGCACTTCGAACGCGGTTCCTCAAACACGGTCGTTTCCCCGATCAGCCGCAGTTCGGGCGGTTCCTCGTATGTATGTACAAACTCGTCGATGGCCATTTCGACATGCTCCTCACAGGCTGTGATCATCCGGCGCACCTCCATGCTTGCTGTATTATATCATGAAAAAAGATTGCCGCGCTCAACGGCAATCCTTTCATCATCCCTAGCGATTCAATTCGGTCAAAGTCACGGATGCGGTCTTCTCCTGGTTGTCCCTGTAGTATGTGACCTGCACCGTGTCCCCCGGTTTCTTGCTGAACAGGTACTTGCGCATATCGAGAAACGTTTTGATTTCGACGTTGTCGATTTTGGCGAGTACGTCGCCTTGTTTGATACCCGCTTTGTCAGCCGGCCCTCCGGGCAATACGTCGCTTACCACGACGCCGTAGTTGATCGGCAGGCCCGCGCGGTAATTTTCCGGAATGTCCTTTACGTCCCAACTGATCGAAACGCCAAGGCCGGGCCGAATCACTTTCCGGTTGGTGATCAATTGATCGACAATCGGTCTGACTTCATCGCTCGGGATGGCAAATCCGAGCCCCTCGACCCCCTGGGAGGCGATCTTCGCGGAGTTGATCCCGATCAACTGCCCTTGGATGTTGACCAGTGCGCCGCCCGAGTTTCCCGGGTTAATCGCCGCATCGGTCTGCAAAACCGCCTGTTCGTAGATCACCCGTCCGTTTCTCCGGTCCTGAATCGGAATCATCCGCTTTTTGGCCGAGATGACACCGACCGTAACGGTTTGTTCAAACTCGCCCAGCGGGTTGCCGATGGCGATCGCCGGTTCCCCGGTCTGGAGCGCTTCCGAACTGCCGAATTCCACCGGCTGGATATTTTTCACTTTCTCGGCCGGAACCTGAATGACGGCCAAGTCGGTATATTCGTCCGTTCCCAGCACTTTCGCCTTGATATGCTCGTCGTTGATGACGATCTCCACGTCGGAAGCGCCTTCCACCACGTGATTGTTGGTGACGATATGACCTTGTTTGTCGATCAGGACGCCGGAGCCTTTGCCCGCTTCCTGCTCGACGCCGCGGGAGAAGAATCCGCCGACTTTTTGCAGGTTGACGACTGTCACCACAGCCGGTTTGACGCGGTTGACCGCTTGCACAATGGCGGAATCGGTGTTGACCGTGACGTTTTGTACGATGCCGCCACCTTTTGTCGCGATCGTTTGGCTCGCTTCCGGCAGCTTGATTATATTCGATTTCAACATGGTCGGTACCATCAGCAACGTGGTGCCGGAACCGACCAAAGCCGCTATCACGACAGATGCCAGCCATTTCCCAGAGGAACTCCGACCGGGTCTGGTGTCGAATTCGTCATAGAATCCCATAAGAACTCCTCCTTCGGGCATGAATGCCACAAATTTGTCACGGAATAATTTCATTATACAAATCCGTCCGCTTTTTTCTCAACATTTCATGTAGTATTTCCATAAAGTGTTCAGACTTAATCTGAAATTTTCCAGTTTGCGTTTCGAAATCCCGGAATCGGCCATACTGAATAGTAAAACAGCCCGCCAGGGGAGTGAATTCCATGAAAAAAAGCCACCTCACCGCCGAGGTCGACTTGATTGCACAGTTGGCCGATTTAAAGGAAGTCGATTACAAAAACACGTTAATTTTGACGGTGCTAATTGAATTGCTGGTGGAAAAAGGGGTCATCAGCCGTCACGATGTCGTAACGAAAGCCCGGATCCTCGATTCCGAGCTGGAACAAGAAATCCTTGAGCGGCTGACTTCCGCCCAACACTGAAAAATATTGGTCATGACAATTTGCCGCAAACCGCTGCAATCGGTATCCTCGTGTCCTATCGGGGGCTGATCGCAAACAGCGGGGTCGGTTTGTCCGGGTATGTACGGTGCAGTTGCACTTTTTTGCTGGCTGCGTCGAGAATTCCTTGCACCGTTAATTCCGCCAGATCCGGATAGTTGTTCTCCTGCGAGAGATGGGCAAGCAAAACATCCTGCGTCCGTTCCGTCATGATGTCCACCAACGCTTCGCCCGCCGCTTCGTTCGACAGGTGTCCCTTGTCGCTGAGAATCCTCTTTTTCAAATGCCACGGATAGGGACCGACGCGCAGCATATTGACGTCGTGATTGCTCTCCAGAATATAGGCGTCGGAGTCGGCGACCGTTTCTTTCACCCGCGAACTCATGTATCCGAGATCGGTCGCCAGCGTCAGCTTGCTGCCGCGATGGTAAAAGACATATCCGACCGGCTCTCTCGCGTCATGCGACAACGGGAAAGGTTCGATCGTCAGGTCTTCGAATTCCAGCTTGTCCCCTACGCGAACGATTTTCCTGCAATCTTCCGGATAGTCTTTCATCAAGCCGTGCAGGTCGTGCCACGACCCTTCCGTCGCATACACCGGCACTTCAAGCCGGTCATACTGTTTTTTTCGCCGTTCGCTGATCACTTTGCGGGCGACGATGCCGATCCCCTTGATGTGATCGGAATGTTCGTGGGTCACAAGAATCGCGTCCAAGTCTTCCAACGACACCGAAATCTCGGCCATCGCCGCTTCGATCTGCCTGCAAGCGACTCCCGCGTCGATCAGGATGCGGGTACTGTCCGTTTCCACATAGACCGCATTCCCCGAACTTCCGCTTGCAAGCACACTGAACCGCAGCATTCAACGTCCTCCCGTTTCCTGTCATCTCGCCAATTCCACTTCGCCGGTCAACGCATTGACATAATAGACTTCCCGGTCCGTCGTAATCCGCCATGTCGGGGTCAGGTACCATTCGTCCGCGTTGAACGGTTTGCTGTAATAGCCGATCCGAATTTCCCGGATGACCCTATTATCCGGTCTCTTTTCCGATTTGTCCATCGACTCGGACAAGGAACGCAACGCGTGAAGCGCCGAAATCACCTGTTTTTTCCCTCCGCCTTCCCCTACCACGTCCAATGCGGTCAGGCGATAGCCCGTCACCTTGCCATCTTGCACCATCAATTCCAGCGGCGCCGAAAAAATCGGGTATTCACGATAGACCTGCAGATACCGGATCATCCCCGAGTCTTCGCCGTCCGGCAGCATTCTGTCAAAGCGGTACAGATTTTTCGGCCATATTTTGAGATTGACTTGCGACAGCACTCTGTCCGCTGTACTGACATCCTCCAGGTCGGCCCTGACGTTTTTGTCCGACAGGTCAACCGCTACTTGTCCCGGCCCTTTATCGACCGGTGTCACATCCTCTCCGATCCATTTGGCCCATTCCTCCGGCGAAAACGATTGGTACCGAACCTGCAGAAACCCAAGTTCAGGCGTGATCTTCGGCACTTCCGTCCGCAGCTCCCATTTTTGCGAGACCAGAAGCTGCCGGACTTCCGCCAGTTGCTCCGCAAAGGACTGAACATAGCCGGCCTGCTCGGTGCGCAGCCGCCAATATTGATACCCCAACACGAAATCCAACAGCAGAAACGTTAAAATCAGGTACGTTTTGGCCCGACTCCAGTCCATGCCGCTCACTCTCCACTGTCTGCCCATTTGTCGCCGGTTTGCGCGTCGTAGATCACGGTTGGCGCTTGCGGATACTCAACGACCCAAACCGGAATCAGCCGGACACGTTCCCCCGCCTCTTGGGGTGCGTATGCAAGATATACATCCGCTGCATTTTCTGTAACGGAAGGCGGCAGAGGAGCGGCTTCAACTGTCTCCGCTTTCACTTCCGCCCCCAAATACTGCGTGCTTCTTTCCAGCTCCACCACTTCGTTGCCGTTCAACACGACCCGGATGCCGGTGAGTCTGCCCAGTACGGGAAGCCCATGCCGGTATTCGTTAAAACGATACTCCCGGATGTCCTTCCCCCAAACGTTTTGCAACCGTCCGAGGTAAGCCCCCTGCATGCCCCCGTGTTCATTGATAAAATCGACCGCCCTTTGGAACGAACTGTCTTTGCCGACCGCTTGCGTCTGTCTGTCATAAGGCAGCGCATTGGCGTAATGGATTTCCTTTTCCTTTGAGGAAATTTGGACCGTCCGGCTGCCATCTGTCAGAATCAAAGAACCTTTCCGCTCCTGGATTCTCCGGATAAGGCCAGGATCCACAAAAAACGTCCGAGCCAACGAGTCGGCCGGAAGCGACATCTTTTCGCAAGTCACCAGGGGAACCTTCACCTTCTGGACGGGTATCAAAAACCGACCTTTGCTCCCGGTCCGTTCCGCATATTTGGGCAGCGTACCCCATTCGTCCAGTTGTTCGAACAAGCGGAACTGTCCCTCGATTTTTCCGTGAAAAACGGGTTGATTGAAATTGGAAAGCACCACATAATGGTTGCCCGCCGTGTCGCGATGGACGGTGATGGATGTGACTTTCAGTTGGAATGGGGCGGGATCCAGCATTTTCAAAAGTTGAAACACTTGCTCCTGATTGAGGCTGACCCCAAACTGAAACTCGATGAACGGACCCCCGGCGATTTTTTGCCGGATCGCTTGCGGATTGTCAATCGGCCCCAGTTCGCGTACCGCGAGTTTTCGAAGTTCGTCCCAAGCCTTTTCATACAGATCCGTAAACGGGTCGGTCATGGTGTAACTTTTGTCTTCCAAACGCGCGTGAATCCGGACGGGCAGCAACACCTGATCGACCGTTTTCCGAAAGCCGAAAGCGGGATTTGCGACAAAGCCGCCCGAGTCAAGCGGTTCAAACGCCGGGTTGATGTTCCACAATCCCACCGAAAGCACGATGGACAACAGGACCAGTAAGCCTAACAGGGCGGATTTTACCTTTTCGATTCGTTCGGCCATCACGCCACCCCTTCTTTGGCGAGCGGAAGCGTAAAGGTGACCGTGGTGCCTTTGTTTATGACGCTGTCGATCCGGATATGCCCGCCGTGAGCTTCAATGATCTGTTTGGCAATTGCCAATCCCAAGCCACTTCCGCCCAATTTTCGGGAGCGGGCCTTGTCCACCCGGTAAAACCGTTCAAAAATCCGCGGCAGATCTTGTGGCGGAATGCCGGTGCCGGAATCGATCACCCTGACTTCCACCATGTCCTGTTTGGGGGCGGCCACCAACCGGATAATTCCCTGCGAAGGCGTATGTTTCAGCGCGTTGGAGACAAGATTGTCCAAAACCTGATCCAGCTTGTCATGATCCGCATAGACCATCGGCAGCCTGGCAGCGGCTTCCACAAACATCGACACCTCTTGCTGGCGGCACTGGACGGCAAAACGGTTCGCCACTTCGTCGAGAATCTCAATCAGGTTGACCGCTTTAAACGACCACTGCATTTTCCCCGCATCAAGCCTCGACAATTGGAGCAATTCCGCGACCATCCGCACCATCCGCTCTGTCTCGTTGTGAATTACCTGCAAGAAACGGGTGCGCAGGATCGGATCATCCGCGGCCCCGTCGTTCAACGCTTCCAAATAACTCTTGATCGTGGTGAGCGGGGTCCGTATCTCGTGCGAAACATTCGCCACAAAATCGCGGCGGGCCTGCTCCTCCCGCTCCTCTTCCGTAATGTCGCGGATGACAATCACGATCCCGGTCTGCCCTTGTTCTTCCCGGATCGGGGACGCATAAGCCTGCAGGGTGCGCCCTTTCGGCCCCTTGAACTGCATTTCCTGTCCCGCAATCAGGGAACAGGCCTTTTCCGAATCCTCTTCCATCATCAGCAGCTGGTTGATCGGCTGCCCCACCGGGTTGTCCTGGCAATCGAGCAGTTGCCGGGCCGCCGGATTGATCAGCAAAATCCGGTTGGACGAATCCACCGCGATGACTCCGTCACTCAAATGGGTGAGGATCGCCTGGAGTTTTTCCCTTTCTTTTTCGTTTTCCGAAAGGGCTCCCCGCAAACGCCAGATCAGATAGTTGAACGCTTCGCCCAATTGTCCGATCTCATCGTCGCTTCTCACCTGCACGACCTGATCGAAATCGCCCTTTGCCATCGCTTTCGCTTTCTTCGTGATCTCCACGATCGGATTCGTAATTGTCCGCGCAAGCGCGATGCCCAGTACCGCCGTCAGGGCCAGCGCGATCAAAAGACCCGTATAAAACATCATGTTGATCTCTTTGATCGTCTTATAAATCTTGGTCATCGGCGCTACCATATAGACGGCGCCGATCACTTCCAAATCGTTTTTGATCGGTACAGCCAAAAACGTGTACCGCTGTCCGGTGGGCCCGTCTTCGCGGATCACTTCGTCTTTGGTCCCCAGCAGCGCCCGGGTGACCTCCGTTCGGAGGCGCTTCTGGCCTACGCACGACTTGTCTGCTGTCGTGGAAACAATCGTCCCGTTTTTGTTCAATACGTAGATTTCCGATTCGGACGCGAAGGAGCCGATCAAGTTGTCGATATCTTTGACGGTGTCAGGCGTGATCTCTTTTTCCATATACCGCTGCAACTGCGCGGAGAGAAACCGGGCCTGCGAGTCAATTGTTGTCGAAAAATTTCCAAGGAAATACGAGTTCACTGACCGGATAAAGTAAACGCCGATCAACTGCATCGCAAACAAAATCAACAGCAGGTAGATGAGCACCAGTTTTCCCCGAATGCTTCGAAACAAAGTGCCCTACCCCCTCATCGAATAGCCGACTCCCCGACGGGTCAGAATGTACTGCGGATTGCTCGGATCGGTTTCGATTTTTTCTCTTAGCCGGCGAATCGTGACGTCAACAGTGCGAATGTCGCCCAGGTAATCGAATCCCCAGACTTCATGCAGAAGATGTTCGCGCGTCAGGACTTTCCCACGATGCTTCGTCATGTACAACAGGAGTTCGAATTCCCTGTATGTAAGGTCGACCCCTTCACCGTTTTTCGTCACCTGGTACGTCGAAGTGTCGATCACCAACTCTCCCACCGCATAACGCGGTTTGGCACTGGTCATCGCTTCGTTATTGCGCCGCCGCAGGTTCGCTTTGACCCGCGCAAGCAACTCCCGTGATGAAAACGGCTTGGTCACATAATCGTCCGCGCCCAGTTCAAGTCCAAGAACTTTGTCCACTTCCGAATCCCGGGCGGTCAGCATAATGATGGGGGTTACGGAAAACGAACGGATTTCTTGGCAGACCTGAAACCCGTCTTTTTTCGGAAGCATCACGTCAAGCAAAATCAAATCCGGCTGTTGGCGGCTCGCCATGTCGACCGCTTCCTCACCGTCATTGGCCACAATCACCTCATACCCCTCTTTTTCCAGGGAAAACTTCAGTATATCCGCGATCGGAAGCTCATCTTCCACGACCATGATTTTTTGATTCATTGGGCTCACCCTTTCAGCGTGACCTTGGGTACCATTTTCCCACATACCTAGTTCAATTGGTCTCGTCAAAAATCCTTCTAAACAAATAGTTCCAGCATGGGAAAGCCTTGCTTGGTCCACACTACAACTATCGAAGGAGGGATCCTTGTGGACGACAACCTGCAGGATGTGTTTGAACAACAAGCAAAAACGATGCCAAGAACGGTCGGAGTGCCCAGAGACCAATTTGATCCGGAACGGGAACAAGCGATTCTCGCCTCGTTTGCGGACCCCGATGTTGCCCGGAAAGCATCGGAGGAACTGAAAAATATGGGAATCAATACCGTACAAATCAATCGCGTGTCGCCGTATCCCGGTCAACCTACCCAGAAACTGACGAACCCCCTGACGGGGAAAATATCGAGCCTCGGAGACATGGCGCTCGGGATGGATCCGTCGAGCCGTAACGCCGCGGTTCTAATGGCTGCGGACGCATCTGCCAGCGGATATGCCACTACTGCGGACGATGTATCGGGGGAAGATATCCTGCTGACGGTTGTATGCCCCAAAGATCAAGTGGAGAAGGCGGTGCAAGTGATCAGGTCTTACGGGGGAAACACTTAACTTGCGGATTTCGTATCCTGGCGGATTGTCCGAAAAAACGAAAAAGCGAGTCCAGCGACTCGCTTTTTGGGTCGAGGTATTCACCTGGGTTACAAACTTGGCAAATGCCAAGTTTTCGTTATGTGGTGGCTCGGGACGGAATCGAACCGCCGACACGAGGATTTTCAGTCCTCTGCTCTACCGACTGAGCTACCGAGCCCTATCAGGTTGTAAATGAAGCTTTTCCCTTGCAGAAATGGCGGAGCTGACGGGATTCGAACCCGCGATCTCCCGCGTGACAGGCGGGCATGTTAGGCCACTACACCACAGCTCCAAAAGACTTTCCCATTACATTGACGTGGATTGGTGACGTGAAGCCCCCGAAAACCCGCCCCGATTCCGGGCACTGTATTGTAGCTGGTGACCCCAAGGGGATTCGAACCCCTGTTACCGCCGTGAAAGGGCGGTGTCTTAACCACTTGACCATGGGGCCTAGCAAAATGGTGAGCCATGATGGACTCGAACCATCGACACCCTGATTAAAAGTCAGGTGCTCTACCGACTGAGCTAATGGCTCACAATGAAATCGCCGCTTTGCTATTGTTTGCGTCATCGCGGCAACAAATAGTATCTTAACACGAAGCAACTTTACGGCGCAACCCTTTTTCGATGATTTTTCGATGATTTTTTGGGCAGGATTTAGCGGGGTGCTTTTCGGCATGCCGGACGATACCGGTTTGGCAAGCGGCCGCGGCTGACAACCGCGGACCGCATGTCGGGCCGATTTAGTCAGGCTGATTTAGTAGATCTCCGTTACCGGAACCGTTTGTTCACGGTTCGGGCCGATGGAGAAAATCGCCAAAGGAACGCCTGTCGCTTCCGTAATCTTTTCGATGTATGCCCGGGTGTTGGCGGGCAGTTCTTGGTAAGAACGAACCCCGGAGATGTCTTCGTCCCAACCGGGCAGCGTTTCATAGACAGGTTCGCAATTTGCAAGCATTTTCAGGCTGGTCGGGAATTCGGTCAGAATCTCCCCGTTGTAACGGTACGCGGTACAGATTTTCAGTTCTTTCAACCCGGTCAAAATATCCAGCCGGGTGACGGCCATTCCGTCGAGTCCCGATACCCGGCGGGCATGGCGGACGACCAAAGCGTCAAACCAGCCGACCCGGCGCGGGCGCCCGGTGGTGGTTCCGTATTCGCGCCCGGTTTCCCGGATAAATTGTCCCGTTTCGTCAAGCAGTTCCGTCGGGAACGGGCCGTCGCCAACGCGGGTGCTGTACGCTTTGACCACGCCGATGACTTTGTCGATCTTGGTCGGGCCGACCCCGGCGCCGATACAGACGCCGCCGGCAACCGGATTCGAAGAAGTGACGTAGGGATACGTGCCCTGGTCGATGTCGAGCATCGAAGCCTGCGCCCCTTCGAACAGCACGTCTTTCCCCGCGTCGATCGCTTCATTCAACACAATCGACGTATCCGTGACATAGGGGCGAATCACTTCGGCGTAACCGAGATATTCCTGATAGACCTGTTCGTAATCGAATCCTTCGGCGCCGTACAGTTTTTCAAAAATCCGGTTCTTTTCCTCCAAGTTGCGCTTCAGTTTCGAAGCGAACTCCTCCGGATCGAGCAAATCGATCATGCGGATGCCGATCCGCGCCGCTTTGTCCATATAGGCGGGACCGATCCCTTTTCTGGTGGTGCCGATTTTGTTCGTCCCTTTGCTCTCCTCTTCCAGTTCGTCAAGCCGGATATGATAAGGCATCACAACGTGCGCGCGGTCCGAAATCCGCAAATTGTCGGTTGCGACGCCGTTATTTTTCAAATAAGCCAGTTCGTCAACAAGCGCTTTCGGGTTAACAACCATCCCGTTGCCGATGACACAGATCTTCTCCGGATAAAAGATGCCGGACGGAATCAAGTGCAGTTTGAACTCTTTACCTTGAATCGAAATGGTGTGACCGGCGTTGTTGCCTCCTTGGTAGCGCGCCACCACTCCCGCTTTTTCCGCCAGGAAGTCGGTGATTTTGCCTTTGCCTTCATCGCCCCATTGAGTGCCCACAACTACTAAGGTTGCCATAGGGCAACACCTCCATATCCATACATTCCCCGGGATATTCCGGAGAAATACATAAAATCTCCCTTTGTGAGTGTAGCAGGAATCAAGCAACTCGTCAATATAAAATACGAACAATCCTTGTCATTCGGTTTAAATTTGTTCGTATTATGTGGTTGTGCAATTCAAAAATATTCGGTAACGAAAAAACCGGTTGCCGGGACTCGGCCTCCGGTCTAGCCGTTAGCTTGCAGCCTCGCGTTCCAGCGAGACAAATTTGTTGAAGTTTTTCAGAAACACCAACTCCACCTTCCCGGTGGGGCCGTTTCGCTGTTTCGCGATAATGATCTCAATGATGTTCTTTTTCTCCGATTCCGGGTCGTAGTAGTCCTCCCGGTACAAAAACGCCACAATATCGGCATCCTGCTCAATGCTGCCGGATTCCCGCAGGTCCGAAAGTAGCGGGCGCTTGTCCTGCCGCTGTTCCACCGAACGGCTCAACTGGGACAAGGCGATAACCGGCACATCCAATTCGCGGGCAATCATTTTCAGAGTTCGGGAGATCTCCGAAATTTCCTGCTGCCGGTTGTCTGCCCGTCCGCGCCCCTGAATCAGTTGCAGATAATCGACCAGAATCATGCCCAAGCCGTGTTCCTGCTGCAGACGGCGGCATTTCGACCGGATGTCGGCAACCGTGATCCCCGGCGTGTCGTCAATAAAAATCGGCGCTTCCGCCAACGCGCTGATCGCCATCGTCAATTTGGGCCAATCCTCGTCCGCGAGAAAGCCCGTCCGCAGTTTTCCCGCGTCCAGCATCGCCTCGGAACACAGCATGCGCTGCACCAACTGTTCCTTTGACATCTCCAGTGAAAAAATGGCGACCGGCACACCCGACCGCACCGCCACATTCTGGGCGATGTTGAGGGAGAAAGCCGTTTTCCCGACAGAGGGACGGGCCGCCACGATAATCAGGTCCGATTTTTGAAACCCGGACGTCAACCGGTCGAGATCGGGATATCCCGTCGGAATTCCGGTTATTCCACCTTTGTTGGAATAAAGAAACTCAATCCGTTCAAATGTTGCAAGCAGAATGTCTTTGATCGGAGTGAAGCCACGCGTAATTTTCTCGTTCGACAGTTCGGAAATCCGGCGTTCCGCCTCGTCGATCAAGCCGACCACGTCGTCGGTTCCTTCGTATCCGGAAGCCGCGATCTGTGTGGCGATCTTGATCAAGCGGCGGACAACCGCTTTTTCCTTGACGATGTTGGCGTAATAATCGACGTTGGCCGCTGTTGGCACCGTATTGGCCAGCGTCGCCAGATAAGAGACACCGCCGATTTCTTCAATCTGACCCAGATTTTGCAGATGGGCCGTCAAGGTGACGATGTCCACCGGCTCCCCCCGCTCCGCGACCCGGATCATCCCTTCAAAAATCTTCTGGTGGCTGATCCGGTAAAAGTCTTCCGGTTTAAGGATTTCCGTAACAACGGGGAGTGCATCGGGTTCGATCAGGACAGCCCCCAGCACCGCCTGTTCCGCTTCGATATTTTGGGGAGGCATCCGCTCCGCGATTTGTCCGTCCATGCAGTGCCCTCCTTTGGAGACTAGCTGACTTTCTCTACCTGTTCCCCAAACACAAGCGCCAACACATCCTCGATGGTTTCAACCGTTGACACTTGTATCCCGGCAGTATCATTCGGCACATCCGGCGCATTTTCCTCCGGCACCAAGACATGAGCCAGTCCCGCTTGCCGCGCGCCGAAGATTTTCTCGACGATGCCGCCAACTGGTTTCACGCGGCCCTGAATCGAAATCTCACCCGTCACCCCGATCCACTGCGGAATCGGCTTGCCGGTAACAGCCGAATAGACAGCCAGAAAGATGGCCACCCCGGCCGACGGTCCGTCAATCCGGCCTCCGCCGACGGCGTTGATGTGCACGTCAAAATCGGACAGGTCCTGCCCCGTAATCCGCCGGAACACCGCAGCGGCGTTAAAGACGGAGTCTTTTGCCATCGAACCGGCCGTATCGTTGAAGCGCAACCGCCCCTTGCCCTTTTCTGCCGCGGCAAACGCTACCGCCTCAATCTCAATGACAGATCCGAGGAACCCAGCGACCCCTAGACCGTTGACGCGCCCGACTTCCAGACGGCTGTCATTCTTCCGCCGGACATAAGGATGCAGGCGGCTCATCCGGAGCACTTCTTCCACATCCCTGACGGCAATGGTGCCGGACTGTTCCCCTTGTACGCTTTCCTTGTATTTCAACAGCCCGTACGCGTCGACCAACACATTGACCGCTTTTCGTCCTTCAATCGTATAGCGGGCGATCAGCTCGGGCACTCCCGTTTCGACCGACACTCCCAGCCGGGAAGCGGCCCCCCTGACAATTTCCGCAACCTGTTCCGGCACGAGCGGTTCGAAAAACACTTCCGCGCAGCGGGAACGCAACGCCGGGTTGATTTCCGACGGATCCCGCGTCGTGGCACCGATCAGGATGAAGTCGGCGGGCGCACCTTCTTCAAACAGTTTCCTGATGTATTTCGGCACATGGGGATCTTCCGGGTCGTAATACGGGGAGTCAAACTGGACCCGCTTGTCTTCCAAAACTTTCAGCAGCTTGTTCTGCAAAATCGGGTCGAGCTCCCCGATCTCGTCGATAAACAAAACGCCTCCGTGCGCCTCCGTCACGAGGCCCAATTTCGGTTCGGGAATTGCGGTGTCCGCCAGATCCCGGCGTGCTCCCTGATAAATCGGATCGTGCACCGATCCCAAAAGCGGGTTTGTGATATCCCGCGGATCCCACCGCAGAGTGGTTCCATCCACCTCCACAAACGGCGCATCCGCGGCAAAGGGAGTGGAGGACATCCTCGCCGCTTCCTGCAGCGCAATCCGGGCGGCCGTCGTTTTCCCAACCCCGGGCGGGCCATAGATGATCACGTGCTGCGGAAAAGGGGACGCCAATTTTGAAATCAGGGAACGGATCCCTTTTTCCTGGCCCACGATGTCGGAAAGCCGCTGCGGGCGCACCAATTCCAAAGTGGAACGGGACAGGTGGATATGCTCCAACTTTTCCAGTTTCGCGTATTTCTTCAACGTTTGCGCGTTCTCCGGGCCCGATTTTTCCTTGATGAGCTGCGTCCGGATTTCCTGCAGGTATTCCTCATGACGCTCCTGCATCTTTTCGTTGACCTTCGCTTCGATTTCCGCCTCGACGGAGCGGCGTGCAAGCATGTCGGCCAACGCTTCTTCCACTTCCTGCAAGATGTCCGGAATTTGTTCCGGCGACGGACGGTCCGAAATGTGCGGATTTTCAAATACGATGCGCTGCAAGGCAATCACCCGGTCAGCCAGATCCGACGACCGCATCAGATTCAGGGCTTCCAGTTTTCCGGCCCGCAGCACCAGTTTGTCCGCTCCGTAGATGCCGCTTAATATGCCAAAAAGCGCTGTCACTTGCCGGCGAAGCGCTTCTCTGTCTTCCAGTTTCTGGTGCAATGTGGAGTTCGGAATGATGTTGAGCTTTTCCAATAGCTTTTTCATGATGATCTACTCCGCCTGAACCTGGACACGCAGTTCGACCGTCACTTCCGGATGCAGCTTGACGGGCACGATGGTGGTGCCTAGCGCTTTAATCGGTTCTTCCAGATGAATCTTCCGTTTGTCCACTTTTAATTGCATTTCTTCCAACGCTTCGGCGATCTGCTTCGAGGTTACGGAACCGAACACGCGACCGCCTTCACCCGCTTTCGCCTTGATCGTAACAACCGTCTTTTCGAGAACGGCAGCCAGTTTTTTCGCTTCTTCCAGTTCCTCTTTCGCCTTCTTTTCGGCCGCACGGTTTTGCGCCTGCAGTTTGTTCAGGTTCGCGGCGTTCGCCTCCACCGCAAGCCCCTTTTTGATAAGGACGTTACGGGCGTATGCGTCCGCCACTTCTTTTACCTCTCCCTTTTTTGCCTGCCCTTTCACGTCCTGAAGAAAGATAACCTTCACAATTGACCCCTCCCTGCCTCATGCTTCTAATCTATGTTATACCATGAACAACCCCCGCACGTATTCAGGTAAAATCCGTGCAGTTTGGCAATCTGTTTGGCTTGCATCTATTTTTTGTTTTGAAAATGCTCTTCCAAAATCGCCAAATCCGCCCGCCATGCTTCGAAATCCCGGTCGGCGCCGGCATCCTGGCGGATTTTTTGCAAGATCCGGCTGTCAAACTGGGAATAACGCATGCCAAGGCGTCTCGCCAGTAAATAACACAACACCACTATGTTGGCAAGGCAATCCTGCAGCAAGGTTTCGCTCCCACGTTGAAACCCGCGGAACAATCCGGCGACATTGTCCAGGAGTTCCGCCTTCAGCCACTCGATCAGCTTGATATTTTTCGCAATATCCAAGTCTTTCTGGGTATCACGCATGGCAATCCCCTCCACAAGGCACTTGTACTACCTTCCACAACACACCGGCATTCTCCTGCATGCACAGGTATCATTCTTCAACCGTGAAAATCACCGCTGCCCATTGAGTGGCTGCCCCGTAAACAAAGAAACCCGCCGTCAGGCGGGCTAGATTGTGTTACTGATGCGCTAAAACGCATCGTATCACCTCCATCGGATAGTGTGCCCAAAAATATGGTAAAATCAGAACAAAATCGGAAGGGGGATCCATTGTGGACAATCGCCTAAAAGAGTACTTTGCCGGACAGCGGGACCGTCACTTGAACGAACTGAAACAACTGCTCGCCATCCCCAGCATCAGCGCCCTGTCGGAACACAAGCGGGATGTTGCCGAGGCTGCTCAATGGATTGCGGATTCTTTGCAACAAACCGGAATGGAAAATGTGCGAATCATGCCCACGCCGGGACACCCTGTTGTCTACGGCGAATGGCTGAAAGCGGAGGGCAAACCCACCGTACTGATTTACGGCCATTATGACGTGCAGCCGGTGGATCCCGTCGGATTGTGGGAGACTCCCCCTTTTCAACCCAGTATCCGGGGCGGGAAGATTTATGCCCGCGGCGCCAGCGACGACAAAGGGCAGATATTTATGCATATCAAGGCTGTGGAAGCCATTTTGCGGACAACCGGAACACTCCCGCTCAATTTCAAGTTTTGCATTGAAGGCGAAGAAGAGGTCGGCAGCCCGAATCTGGACCGGTTTGCGGAAGCGCACAAAGACCTGCTCGCCGCCGATGTGCTGGTGATCTCCGACACGCCGATGCTGGATAAAGGCAAACCCGCGATCTGCACCGGGCTCCGCGGCCTCTGCGGACTGCAGATCGATGTCAAAGGGGCGAACGGGGACTTGCATTCGGGCCTGTACGGCGGAGCCGTGCAAAATCCGATCCACGCCCTTGTTCACATCTTGGATTCGATGCGAAACGCGGACGGTCGAATCACCGTCGACGGTTTTTACGACCGCGTCGCCCCTGTTTCGGACGAAGAAAGGGAAGCATATCGCGCTCTGGGTGTTGACGAAGAGAAAATGCGGCAGGAACTCGGAATTCCCGAATTTTTCGGCGAGAACGGCTATTCGCTGCTGGAACGCACCTGGATTCGGCCAACATTGGAGATCAACGGAATCTACGGAGGTTTTCAGGGCGAAGGGATCAAAACGGTCCTTCCGTCGGAAGCGCACGCAAAAATCACCTGCCGCCTTGTACCCGATCAGGACCCGGACGAAATCCTGGCGCTTATCCAAAAACATATCGAAAAGCATACACCGCCCGGTGTGACTGTCAGCACAAAGCTGTTTGACAGAGGGCGTCCCTTCGCCACTCCGATCGACCATCCTGCGATTCAGGCAGCGGCCCGCGCGTACGAACAAGTTTACGGAGTGCCGACCGCTTTTACCCGTATGGGTGGATCGATCCCGATTGTGGAAACATTCGGCCGCCTGCTGCAACTGCCTGTCGTGTTAATGGGGTTCGGCCTGCCAAACGAACATTTCCACGCGCCAAACGAACATTTCCACCTGGAGAACTTTGACAAAGGGCTGCTGACGATCTGCCGATACTGGTACGAGCTGGAAACCGCGCTAAAATAATCGGCCAGCAAGCGCATCCGGCGCTTGCTGGCCTCAATTTTAAGGAAATCAGTCTCTTCTCGAAACGATTCGGGTGCGCTCGTTCACCCGGGTTCCTTCCAAATTGATACAACGCGTCAAATAACGCCGCCTGGAAAGTCCCCGGCTCCTGGGCGCGCTCCGCCGCAATCTCCGCCGCGACGTTGTAGCAAGTCAAGGCGGCCACACATGCCTCTGCATAGGTCCGGTGATTCGCCTGGCGACCGGCCGCAGCCGTAAACGCCCCGAGGATCGCGGTCGCCATGCACCCGGAACCTGTGATGACGGATAACAGTTTGTGACCGTTCCGCAACTCCCAAATCGTATCTCCGTCGGTAACGTAATCCGTTTCTCCTGTCGCTATAACCACACAACTTTTTTGCTGTGCGTATCTCCGCATCGCTTCCGGCAGACCCGCTGCGGCGGAAGCGGCATCGACCCCTTTCACCTCGCCGCCGGCACCCAACAGTACTCCGATTTCCCCCGCATTTCCCCGTAACACCGCAAGACGAAGCTGGTCGGCGATTTGGACTGCGACCTCATTCCGGTAAGGAGTTGCGCCAACTCCCACCGGATCGAACACCACGGGCACCCCCGCCTTATTTGCGGCCCGCCCCGCAAGCAGCATCGCTTCCACTACGGATTCGTCCAGCGTTCCCATATTCAGTGCCAGACCGTCGGCAATCGTTGCCATGTCGGCGACTTCCCGCGTTGCGTACGCCATGACAGGCGATGCGCCTATGGCCAGCAAAGCATTGGCGGCAATATTCGTCACCACCACGTTTGTGATGTTGTGGACCAACGGCCTTGCCGCACGCACCCGGTCCAGCCACTTCCCGGCATCGATCGAACTCATCTTGCGTCTCTTCCTGTACAAAGCCTCTGCCACGGCTCTATTCCAGCGATGTTTCATTACCAGGAGGCCGATTTTTCTTCAAAATTATGCTTTTCAAAACGGCAAATCATCATCCGAAATATCGATCGGTTTCCCGTCGTCCACAAACGGATCGTCGTCAAACGAATTCCGCTTGTTGCCGCCAAAACCCGGGTTGCTTCCGGCGAATCCGGCGCCCGCTCCTTCAAAACCGCCGGACGAACTGTCGGCGCGATCCAGGAACCGCACGTTGTCCGCTATCACCTCGGCAACCCGTACGCGTTGTCCTTCCCTGTTCTCGTAGCTGCGGATTTGCAGCCGGCCTTCCACGGCAGCCAAACGGCCCTTTTTCAAATATTGGGCGCACAGTTCCCCAAGTTTTTGCCACACCACGATGTTGATAAAATCGGTCTCCCGCTCTCCCATCTGGTTGGCGCGGGGGCGGTCAACCGCCAACGTGAAGGAAGCGACCGCCGTTCCGGTTGGCGTATAACGCAGTTCGGGATCGGCCGTCAATCTTCCGATCAGGATGATCCGGTTTAACATTCAGGAATTCCTCCGTTTGATTTCTTTTTTATCAGTCTATCATTTTCCGATTTCTGTCACAAGCGCTTACACATTGAAGCGGAAATGCATAATGTCCCCGTCTTGTACCACATACTCTTTCCCTTCCAGCCGCAGCAATCCTTTTTCCCTCGCGGCGTTCATGGAACCCGCGCCGATCAGATCCTCATAGGCGACAACCTCCGCGCGGATAAACCCTTTTTCAAAATCGGAGTGGATCACGCCGGCTGCGGCGGGAGCTTTGGTCCCCTTGCGAATCGTCCACGCGCGCACTTCTTTTTCGCCTGCCGTAAAATAGGTAATCAGGCCCAACAGCTTGTACGCGGCTTTGATCAACCGGTCGAGCCCCGATTCCTGAAGGCCCAGTTCCTGCAGGAACATGTCGCGGTCTTCCCCTTCAAGTTCGGCGATTTCCGATTCGACTTTGGCGGAGATGACCACGACTTCCGCCCCTTCTTCCGCCGCGTATTTTTTTACCGCCCGCACATGCTCGTTCTCATCCGCATTTGCCGCTTCGTCTTCAGCAACGTTGGCCACATAAAGGACCGGTTTGATCGTCAAAAGGTGCAGGTCGCGGATCAACAAGCGCTCTTCTTCATCCAGTTCAACGGATCTCGCGGGTTTTCCATTTTCAAAAGCCGCCTTCAGCCGCTCCAGCACTTCCACTTCCTGCTGCGCCTTCTTGTCGCCGCCTTTGACCCCTTTGCGCGCCCGCTCCATCCGGCGTTCCACGGTATCCATGTCGGCAAAAATCAGTTCCAGGTTAATCGTCTCAATGTCGGACAAAGGATCCACGTTGCCGGCCACATGGGTGATGTTCGAGTCTTCAAAGCATCGGACCACATGGGCGATTGCGTTCACTTCGCGGATATGGGACAAAAATTTGTTGCCGAGCCCTTCCCCGCGGCTCGCCCCTTTCACCAAGCCCGCGATGTCGACAAATTCAAAGGCGGTCGGCAGAATCCTCTGCGGACTTACGATCTCCGCCAGCTTTTGCAAGCGTTCGTCCGGAACTTCCACCACACCGACGTTGGGATCGATTGTGCAAAACGGATAATTCGCCGCTTCCGCCCCCGCCTTCGTAATCGCGTTAAAAAGCGTCGATTTCCCGACGTTCGGCAAACCGACTATCCCTACACACAAAGCCATCCGGCACACCTCCATCATTCATACTTATTCATTATAGCAAAAGAAAAAAAGCCAGTTAACGCGCACGCCCACCAATAATGTTATGGACAACGCGCCAGTGGCTGGACATGTTATTTGTTGCAAAAAAATAACCCATTTGGGCGTTCCCAAATGGGTTGTGGCAAACTTTTACAGTCTGGTAACGTTTGCTGCTTGCGGACCGCGATTTCCTTCCACCACTTCAAAGCTTACCCGCTGTCCTTCTTCGAGGGTTTTGAAACCTTCGCCAAGGATTGCGCTGTAGTGCACAAACACGTCATTTCCGGCCTCCGTCGAGATGAAACCGTAGCCTTTCTCCGGGTTAAACCATTTTACTGTTCCTCGTTGCATGTGATGAATCCTCCCTAAAATTACACTGTACAGATTTTGTATCATATCATTTGCATAAAACTCGTTTGTGATACAGAAAAGCCGATCCGGTTCGCACCTATGAAGAAGGGTGCAACCGAATCGGCTACCTGACTTTTCATAAGCAAACGTTTAACGCAAATGTATAACTTGCTTTACATCATACATCACAATTGCCAAATTGTCAAAGCAAATTTTCCATCAGCCATGAAAAATGTAATCCTCGTTCTCCTAAAATTCCGGCAAAATCGACAGATTGTCTCCGACCTCCGGTTTACCGTCACCCGCAGAGTCTGCGATGTACCAATTTCCTTCCCGGTCGATCGCGGTCAAGGAATCAAATCCTCCCTTCGCCGCTTGCTCCATGGCCTGTTCCATCGTCAAGATGCGCCCGGTATGGGTTTTCACCTGCGTAATCCTGCCGTTCGCGTCTTTTCGAATCGCAACGATTTTTTCTCCGATCATAATCCCCCTCCTGACGGGAGTTAGTATGTATCGGATACAAAAGATTTAAACTGCGCATTCATCCGTCTTCACTGCGGATTCTCCGCCGTTTCCGCCTTGTACAGCACTTTCTTCATTTGCCTCTCAAATTGGCTGCGCGGGATCATCACACTGCGACCGCATTTTACGCATTTCATCCGGATGTCCATCCCCATGCGGATTACCTGCCATTCGTTCGCACCACACGGATGCGGCTTTTTCATCTGCACCACATCGCCAAGCCCGAATTGTTTGCGTTCCACAATGCCTTCCCCTTTCAGTACTCTTGCCGTCCGGCAATTCATGTTCGCAACCCTATGTGCCCTGTTTCGCTTCTTTCCCCGTGTTTGCAGGGAACACGACCTGTTTTGCGTATGGGATCGCGATTCCTTTTTCATCAAATGTTTGCTTGATCCGCTTTCGCAACTCCCTCGCCACGGGAATGTGTTCCGTCGGTTTGCAGTCGGCGATGACCCGGATTTTCACTTCGGTCGGACCGAATTCCTGAACGCCAAGCACCTTCGGATCTCCCACAATGGCGGATATGTCCCGTTTGGCTGCCTCCAGCAGTTCCTTCAGAATTTCGATCACCCGGTCGAGGTTCTCCTCGTAAGATACGCCCACGTCAATGACGGCCAGCGAATTCGCTTTCGAAAAATTAGTCACGTTGGCGATCTGCCCGTTCGGTATAAAATGCATCTCGCCGGTCCACGCGCGGAGCTTTGTGATCCGCAACCCGATCTCTTCCACGGTTCCCCGGAAATTGCCCGTTTGGATTTCATCTCCCACCGCAAACTGGTCTTCAAAAATGATAAAGAAACCTGTGATCATGTCTTTGACCAAACTCTGGGCACCGAAACCGATCGCCAAACCGACAATCCCGGCTCCCGCCAACAGCGTCTTGATCGGAAAATTGACCGCTTCCAGCACCGTCATTGCGACAAAGAAATACACCACGTAACGGAGAATGTTGGTGCTTACCACCGTTAACGTCCGCGTCCGACGCTCGTCCATCCGAACGGCGCGGTTTGAGAACAGGCGGACAAATGCGACGGAACCCACGCGAATGGCGATTTTGGCAACAATCAGCAAGAGGATGATTTTTACGGCTTGGTAAAGGAAAGTGTCCCAAATAGCGGGATCGCTCAGTTTTTGGGTGAACTCGTCGGATATCTGCTTCAGTTGCGTCAGCCACGTCAACCGCCCTCACCTCTCCTACTCCACAATCCAATTCATGACGGACCACACCAGAAATGAATGTCCCAGGCTCCGGTCCAGCGCTTCAAACCCCTGCAGCCACGACAAGAGCCCTAGACATTGTACCACATACGCCGCAAGTACGCTCCCCATCGCCGTTCCAATCAGCGCTCCCGCAATGCGGGATCCGGGTGATCCGCCCGGTTCTTTCAAAACGGTCTGGAACACCTGCAAAATCATCTGAATGCCAATCAAAACCGCCAACGCGCCCACTCCGACGATCAGCATGTGGTACAAATGATCCGCAGCGCCAAACTCGGGTTGGGAGAGCCCCTTCCCGGCAGGGACGGCACGCATGTGATCCCACAGCCATTTTCGAACCGCCCAGGCCCATTCCCCGTCGATCAATATGTCTCGCACAAGCGGGATCGAAAACAGCACAACGGCAATCGCGCTTCCCACACTGACGCAATCGATGAGGGACCGGTACCCCCCGCGCCGCCACCCGATCACTCCGCCCCATGACAATAATCCCACAATCAACAGATCGATCACCATTTCAGGCATCCTCCTGACACAGGTTGCACCATTTGCTGCATCTTGCGACAATACCCCCAGTTTATAAATATTTACAAGTGCACAAGTATAGAACCGCCGCTTTTTCCATAAAATGATAACAATACCCGATTGGGAGGATTTCTATGTCCACTTTTAAGATCGATCATACTTTACCCCATGCGGTCCCTTCACTCCGGAATCACCTGGCCAAGTTGCTCGCCAACCGAGTTTCCGATCAACAGTTGGTGATTGTATGTATCGGAACAGACCGCTCGACGGGAGATTCTTTAGGCCCCCTTGTCGGGAGCCGGCTTCAGACACTTTTGCCGCATAACGAGTGTCCGATTTACGGAACGTTGGATGAACCGGTGCACGCAGTGAATCTGAATGACACCCTGACCCTGATTCGACAGCTCTATGCAAAACCTTATATTATCGCCATCGACGCCTGTTTGGGCCAACTGAATTCCGTCGGGATGATTTCCGTAGGAATTGGTCCGTTAAAACCCGGTTCCGGAGTAAACAAAAATTTGCCGGAAGTCGGCGACATTCACATAACCGGAATCGTGAACGTCGGGGGGTTTATGGAATATTTCGTGCTGCAAAACACCCGTCTTTCCGTGGTGATGAAAATGGCCGAATGCATCGCGCAGCCGCTTGCCGCAACCGTCACTGCCACCGCTGTTCATGTTTCCCCGTATAGAGAGGTTCGGTTGGAATCAAACTATCTTTGATGATTCCAAAAGGAGGATATACGATGGGCCGAATTGCAATCGAACCGAATCTTTCGCCGATTCAAGAGTACCTGTCCCGGCAGGGATATCAAGTGGACATTCTCGACAGCTCGAAAATCAATCAGGGCCAAAACCATTATACCGCAATCGTTATCTCCGGCGCCGACCAAAACCTGATGGGAATCCACAATATCGCACAAAACTGCCCGGTGATCAATGCAAGCGGCCTGACGCCGCAGCAGGTGGAAGAGCGGCTCGAACAACTCCGGAATAAGCAACAATAAGAGATGTGACATTAAAAATCCCCGATCGCCGGGGATTTTTCCATTATCTGTCCATGTTTTTGTTCATGTTTTGAACGGCTATTCTTACCGCTTCTTTTTCTTCCTCGGTCATCTTGTACTCGGACTCTCCGTTTGCAATCGGCTTCGCATAAATCCTTGAATCTTCCCGTCCGTATAAGCTTGAGATGACCACGCCGTTCTTTTCCCGGTTTAAAATCGCGATTGAAAAACTCAGATCGCTTCCGATATCGTCAAACGCGTTGTAGCGAACAATCCCGATCGGCCCGATACTCGTTTGCAAGTCCCGATTGACCTTCGCCTGTGCACTTGCAACTTCTTCCACCTTCCGGTTCAAGGTCTGAAGTTGCTCCGTTTGTTTAAAAATCAATTCCTCCAGGTTGGCCTTATCCACTCCCCGCATAAGTCGCCGATACCGTTTGTGCAGTTGGTTGAGACGCACCGTATTGATGATAAAGAAGAATAGCGCCAAAACCATCAGACCGATAATGATGATGACGATGGTTTCAAGATTGTCCAGAATCCATTGCCGATAGTCGAACATGCGGGATAAACTCCTTCCCAGTCAACAAGTGCATTAACGTCGTTATTTTATCATAACCCGTGCCGCGTTTCCTATGGCTCCGAAGTCCTATCTACAACAAAAACCACTTAATGCTTCCGGCTATAAAAATCGCCGGCAGCAGATTGCCCACATGAATTTTTTTGATTTCCAGAACATTGAGCGAGATTCCCATGATCAAGACGCCGCCGGTTGCAGACATTACGGTGATGACCGGTTGCGACAAAAATTCCCGCAGCCATTCTGCCGATAACGCGATTATCCCTTGATACAATAAAACCGGAATGGCTGACAAAGCTACGCCAAGCCCCATAGTCGACGTAAAAATGACCGAGGAGAATCCGTCAAGCACTGATTTTGTGTAGAGCACGGAGTGATTGAAGTTTAAACCGCTTTCCAGCGCCCCGACGATCGCCATCGCCCCCACGCAGTAGATTAACGATGCAAAAACAAACGCTTCCGCAATTCTCCCTTGTCCCATGCGTGCCATTTTTCGTTCGGCAAACCGCCCAACCGCTTCCAGTTTGCCTTCAATATCCAGCCATTCTCCAATAATCGCTCCGCCTACAAGAGACAGTATGATCCAGAACAGATCATCTCCCGCTTTGAACGCCATTGTCGCACCGATCACAAACACTGACAGTCCCAACCCCTGCAGGATGGTTCGCTTCATTTTCTCCGGAATCCGCTGGAACACGGCTCCAAGTAATGCCCCTGCAACAATCGCTACTGCATTGACCAGTGTTCCCAAAAGCGCCATTTCTTGGCTCCTCTCAGCTTACGATTTCTTTTATTGCTCGAATAAACTCTTCAATATGTTGCTCTGTATTGAAATAACCGAGACTTGCGCGCACCAATCCGTTATCGATTGTGCCTAGCGTCTCATGGGCGAGCGGGGAACAGTGCAAGCCGCTCCGAACCGCGATTTGATAATGTGTGTCAAGAATGAACCCGATTTCGTTTGAATCGTATCCTTCCACCGCAAACGACACAATCGGGCAACGAGGTTTGCCCTTCCCGGGCCCATACAGGGTCAGTCCCTTTATCCCGGCCAGCTCCTCCATTAAAAATTGCGCCAGGTCTTTTTCATGTTTGCGAATCCGGTCCAACCCGGTCGCCTCAATAAAACCGAGCCCCGCTCCAAGTCCGGCAATTCCCACCGTATTGCGGGTTCCGCTTTCATAACGGTCCGGCCGTACCGCCGGTTGTTCGACCAACTCGGAGTAGCCTCCCGTACCCCCGTGCAGAAGAGGCTCCAGTTCCAGTTCCGGGTGAATGTATAATCCTCCGGTTCCCTGCGGACCGTACAAACTTTTATGCCCGGTAAACGCCAGAAGGTCGATCTTCATCTCATCCACGTCGATCGGATAAACGCCCGCTGTCTGCGACGCGTCCACCATGAACTTCACATTGTGCTTGCCGGCAAGTTCACCGATTTTTTCAATTGGGAGAATCTCTCCCGTCAAATTCGAGGCGTGAGTTACAACGATCAGTTTGGTCTTCGGCCCGATCGCTTTTTCCAATTCCGTTAACAGATTGTCATGGTCGGCCGGAATTCTGATATACGTGGTATCGACCCCGCTCTTTCGCAGATATTCCAGCGGACGACGTACCGAATTGTGCTCAAGGCTGGTGGTTATCACATGATCACCCGGCTTCAGAAACCCTTTCAATCCCAAATTTAACGCCTCTGTTGCATTTTGCGTAAACACGATATCGTTTGGGTTCTTGACGTGAAACAAATCAGCCAACCGACTTCTGGTTTGATTGATCTTTTCGGCTGCTTGTACCGCCATCCGGTGCCCGCTTCGTCCCGGATTCGCCCCGTATTCTTGCAGCGCTTCCATCATCGCTTCCGCCACTCCTGGCGGCTTCGGCCACGATGAGGCCGCATTATCCAGATAGATCATGCCGTTCACCTCGCTTTTCGCTTTATCGGTATTATCCACCCCTAAAGTTAAGAGTTTTGAATGTGTTATGTTACCACAGCCGCCTTTTTCTCAACGTATACGTATAAAAGCGGAGAGGAAAATCCTCTCCACCGCCGATGGATCATCCGCCGAGCAAGTTTAAGATTCGTTCCAAGTCATCAAGCGAATAGTATTCGATCTCGATTTTTCCCCGCTTTTTGCCCGAATGAATCTTGACCGCAGTGCCCAAAGAAACCCGGAACTTTTCTTCATATTGTTGGATGATTCGGTTTGACTCCTGTTTTTTCCTTTTTGTTTCACGTGAAACATTTTGTGTCAATCGGTTCACCATCTGTTCAACCGTACGAACGCTTAAGTCATCCTCCATGATTTTCTTGGCGATTGCGATCTGTTGTTGTTGGTCTTCCAATCCAAGAATCGCCCGGGCATGCCCCATTGAAATTGTTCCACGTGAAACAAACTCCCGGATTTCCGGCGGAAGGTTTAACAACCGGAGAAAATTTGCAACATGTGAACGGCTCTGTCCCACCTTTTTGGCCAACTCGTCTTGTGTAAGATCGAATTTTTCCATAATGCTGCTGTAAGCCTCGGCAATTTCAATCGGGTTGAGATCTTCCCGTTGCAGATTCTCGATCAAAGCGATTTCCGTCATCTGCCGGTCGTCAAACTCTTTTACAACGACAGGCACCTCTTCCAGTCCGGCCGACTGGGCGGCCCGCCAGCGCCGTTCTCCGGCGACAATTTCGTAGCCCCGAAAGCTTTTCCTGACAATAATCGGTTGAATGATCCCATGCTCTTTGATCGATTCCGTCAATTCCCGCAGCTTTTCTTCATTGAAATCTCTGCGCGGTTGATACGGGTTCGGACGCAACTCGGTAATCTTCGCGTTTATAACACTATCCTCCGTACCAATTTGAGGCAAGAGCGCTTCCAAACCTTTCCCAAGACGTTTCGTCATAGATTCGACACTTCCTTTGCAAGGTCCATATAAACTTCGGCGCCCCGGGATTTCGGATCGTACGAGATAATCGGTTGTCCGTGGCTTGGAGCTTCACTGAGGCGAACGTTACGGGGAATAATGGTGTTGTACACTTTTTCCCGAAAATATTTTTTCACATCTTCAATCACCTGGATCCCCAAGTTGGTCCTCGCATCCAACATTGTCAGCACAACACCCTCAATTTCCAGTTTGGTGTTCAAATGTTTCTGCACCAAACGGATCGTATTGAGAAGTTGGCTCAAACCTTCGAGGGCGTAATATTCACATTGAATGGGAATCATCACCGAATCGGAAGCGGTCAACGCGTTAACCGTCAAAAGACCAAGTGAAGGAGGACAATCGATAATTATATAGTCATATTTGTTCTTAAGGGGTTGTAACGCCTTCCGAAGCCTTACCTCACGCGAAATCGTCGGAACCAATTCAACTTCGGCACCCGCGAGTTGTATCGTAGCCGGTATGATATGCAACCCATCGATCGCAGTGGGCAAAACGGCTGCAAGAGCATCTGCTTCGTTGATCAGAACATCATAAATGCATGCATTCACATCCGCCTTGTCGATACCCACCCCGCTGGTCGTATTCCCCTGCGGATCGATATCGACCAAAAGCACCCGTTTACCCAATGTGGCCAGGCAGGCACCGAGGTTAACGGCTGTCGTAGTTTTCCCGACTCCGCCTTTTTGATTTGCTACCGCGATAATCCTCGCCAAGAGTTTCACCCCGTAACTTTAATAAAAATTTTGGAAGCAAATTTAGGATGCCACCCTGCCTATTTTCCGACAACCTATATTTTACAAGATAGAGAGATAAAATGAAATCGGAAAAAGAAAAAATCAGGCCAATCAGCCTGACAAGTTCCATTCATGATTTTGGAACCCGGATCACAAATTGGTAATAATCTTCGTGGTCTTCTTCTTCCGTCAGCACCGTCAACCCGGTTTTATGGATCATGTCCAGGGATTGCCGGATCGTATTGATGGCCAAACGCACATCCTTTGAAAAAGACACTTTGCGGGATTTCGGTTTCGGTTGTAATTTGTTCAACAGCTGTTCGATCCTTGTTTCCGTCTGCTTTACATTCAACTGCTTCTCAATGATCTCGGCCAAGACTTTCAATTGCAGTTCGGTTGCAGGCAGCGAAAGCAACGCACGCGCGTGGCGTTCGGTGATCTGCCGGTTCAACAACGAGTCTTGCACTTCTTGCGGCAAATTGAGCAGACGGAGTTTGTTGGCAATCGTCGATTGAGCTTTTCCAAGCCGCTGCGCCAAACTTTCCTGCGTTAACCCGTGCAGTTCCAACAATTGCTGATACGCGACCGCTTCTTCAATCGCCGTCAGCCCTTCCCGCTGCAGGTTTTCGATCAAAGCGACGGAAGCCGCCTGTGTATCGTTAAGCTCCCGCACAATCGCCGGGATATTGGCAAGGCCGAGTTTCTTCGCGGCCCGCCAACGCCGTTCCCCGGCGATCAATTCGTATACAGGGCCGTTTTTTCTTACGACAATCGGCTGAATAATGCCATGCGTCTTAATCGTCTGGCTCAGTTCGTCTATCCGTTCGTCGTCAAAAACGGTCCGCGGCTGAAAGCGATTGGGTTGGATGGAATCGACCGGAATTTGTTTCACTTCTTCGGTGCCGGACGCCTCTTTTTCGTATCCGCCGAACAATCTCGAAATTTGCTCTCTCATCAAAACTTCCCCCACCAATCCGTCTCACGAAAAAATACCCGTATGCCCGTACAATCATACTCGCAGATATTTATTTCGTGATGTTCCCTGAAAGTTCCTGCTTTTACACAAGCGGTTTTTTGGCGGGGGTTCCCGCTTTGCGCGGATAGAGCTTGGGCGTCTGTTTCACCTTTTTTACAACGATAACGGTTCGCGTCCCCTCGATTTCCTCGATTTCAAACTTTCGGATGTCATGAATTTCTCCGCCCAAAAGTTGCAGGGCTTTTGTCGACTCTTTCACTTCCGCCTCGCCATCCGGACCTTTCATCGCGAAAAAATATCCGCCCACTTTCACAAAAGGCAGACACAATTCCAACAACACCGGCAAACGGGCGAGGGCGCGGGCCGTAACCTGTTCGAACGAATCGCGCCACAGCGCGTTGCGGCCGTAATCCTCCGCACGCCCGTGAACAGCCGAGAATTGCGCCAACTCCAATTGTTTGGCCAACTCGTCCAAAAAACCAATCCTTTTTTGCAGCGAATCCAGAACCGTTACCTGCAAACCAGGACAAAGAATCCGGACGGGAACGGATGGAAACCCCGCACCCGCCCCCACATCGAGCAGACGGGAATCGCGGCGAAAATCCGGCACCGTCAGCAGGGTCGCCGAATCGAAAAAATGTTTCCAGTACACACCCGCCCGATCGGTGATCGCGGTCAAATTCATCCGTTCGTTCCAGTCGATCAGCAGCTCGTAATAACGAGTGAAGCGGGCGAGTTCGCCCTCGCCCACTTTGACGCCGGTTGCCTGTTCAATCCTGGCTGCGAATCGCTCAATCAAAGCATCGCTCATGCGCCGGCACTCCTTTTGGACTTGCTTTCCAGCCAGACGAGCAATATCGAAATGTCTGCCGGGGTAACCCCTGAGATGCGGGACGCCTGGCCGATGGAACGCGGCCGGATCTTCGAAAGCTTCTCCTTCGATTCGGAAGAAAGGCCGTTGACCGCGGTATAGTCGATGTCTTCCGGAATCAAGCGTTCTTCCAGCTTCTTTTGTCTTTCGATCTGCTGCATCTGCTTTTCGATATAGCCGGAGTATTTGATTTGGATTTCCACCTGCTCGGCCACTTCCGGATGAACGGGTTCCGGCGGCGGAGCCAGATGTTCGATCGCTTTATAGTCGATTTCCGGACGCTTCAACAATTGGTCCAAAGTGACAGCCTGATCTTTTTCCAACGGTTTGGTCCCTTTTTCAACCAAAAAAGAGTTGATCTCATCCGCCTTAAAGCGAATCGATTTCAGGCGTGACATTTCTTGCTCGATCCCCTCTTTTTTCCGGAGAAAACGTTCAAACCGCCGATTAGACACCAGGCCGATCCGATGTCCAACCTCCATCAATCGCAGATCGGCGTTGTCATTCCGCAAAAGTAGGCGGTATTCCGCGCGGGATGTCAACAGCCGGTAAGGTTCGTTGGTCCCTTTGGTCACAAGATCGTCAATCATCACGCCGATATAAGCCTCCGAACGGCCCAAAATGACAGGCTCCCCATCAAGCACGGAGAGTGCGGCGTTGATACCGGCGATAATCCCCTGGCCGGCGGCTTCTTCGTAACCGGAAGTCCCGTTGATCTGGCCGGCGGTATATAACCCTTTGACCGTTTTGGTTTCAAGCGTCAACTTGAGCTGGGTCGGTAGGATGGCATCGTATTCGATCGCGTAACCGGGACGCATCATTTCCGCATTTTCAAGTCCGGGAATCGTCCGCAACATTTTAAATTGCACATCTTCCGGCAAACTGGTGGAAAAACCCTGCACATACCATTCCGCCGTGTCCTTTCCTTCCGGTTCAAGGAAGATCTGATGCGCCGGACGGTCCGCAAAGCGAACCACCTTATCCTCGATCGACGGACAATAACGGGGACCGGTACCTTCGATGTCGCCGGTGAACATCGGTGCCCGGTGCAAATTTTCCATGATGATCGAATGGGTCGTTTCGTTCGTGTAGGTCAGCCAGCAGGGAACCTGTTCCCGCGGTTTGACATCATCGGAAAACGAAAAATGCAGAGGTTCCGGATCTCCCGGTTGCACGATACATTTGTCAAAATTGATCGTGTTTTTGTTGACGCGCGGCGGCGTCCCCGTCTTGAACCGCGTCAACTGAAACCCCAGATCCAGCAAGGAATCGGTTAATCGCAATGCCGGCATCTGTCCGTTTGGACCGCTTTGATAAGAAACGTCCCCAATGATGACACGCCCCCGCAAATAAGTGCCGGTGGTCAGTACAACCGCTTGCGCGTGGTATTCCGCACCCGTTTTCGTGACTACTCCTTTTATGCGTTCGCCCTCGACCAGCAGTTCCTCGACCAAGCCTTGCCGCAGCGTCAGATTCGGAGTGTGTTCGATCGTATATTTCATCGACAGGCTGTACAGCGCTTTGTCAGCCTGTGCACGCAACGCGTAAACGGCAGGCCCTTTTCCGGTATTTAACAGCCGCATTTGAATGTAAGTTTTGTCGATGTTAGCCGCCATTTCCCCGCCCAGAGCGTCAATTTCACGCACGACGTTTCCTTTGGCCGGTCCGCCGATCGCCGGATTGCAGGGCATATAGGCGACCGTGTCAAGATTGATGCTTAAAAGCAACGTCTTGCAGCCGAGTCTTGCGGCCGCAAGCGCCGCTTCGCAACCCGCGTGACCCGCTCCGATCACGATGACTTGATATTCCCCCGCAAAATATCGCATGAGTGAACCTCCCTCTACTTGCCCAGACAAAATTGCGAGAAAATCTGATCCAGCAGATCTTCCCCCACCGCTTCTCCGATAACCTCACCCAATATCTCCCAAGCGTCGCGGATTTCCACCGCAACCAAATCCGGAGTCGCGCCTGATTCCGCCGATGCGATCGCTTCCTCCAACCGCGTTTTCGCTTTTTCCAAAAGAGCGATGTGACGGGTGTTGGAAACGTAAGCGGCTTCTTTGCCTTCAATACCGCCTGCCAGGAATAACCGTTCCACTTCCGCTTCCAGTTGCTCGATGCCTTGCCCCTGTTTCACGGACATTTCCACAATCGTCGCCGCAGGAGCGGATTTTCGAATCGCTTCGGCATCCATTTTACGCGGCAAATCCACTTTGTTTAAAATGATTATTGTAGGCTTTCCCGTGACTTTCGCCAAAAGCTCTCTGTCAACTTCAGCCAGCTCCCTGCTTGCGTCAAGCACAAACAACACCAAATCCGCTTCCTCCAAAGCGCTGCGGCTGCGCTCGACGCCGATTCGCTCCACTACATCCTCCGTTTCCCGGATACCGGCCGTATCGATGATTTGGAGCGGAATTCCCCGGATGCTGATCTGTTCTTCCAGGATGTCGCGTGTGGTTCCGGGAATATCCGTGACAATCGCCCGGTCGGTTCCGGACAGTGCGTTCAAAAGGGAGGATTTCCCCACATTCGGTTTGCCGACAATAACCGTGCGGATCCCTTCCCGCAGGATGCGCCCGGTCCATGCGCCCGCCAACAAGGAGTCGATCTCTTCCATCATCGCCCTTCCCCGCTCGAGAATATCACAAATCGCCACATCCTCCACATCGTGTTCCGGATAATCGATCGTCACCTCAATATGGGCTAGCAGTTCAAGCATCGTCTTCCGCAATGCGCGGATTTTCTCGCTTAGGCGTCCTTCCACCTGTTTGAACGCGATTTTCATCGACGAATCGGTTTTTGACCGGATCAGATCGATAATCGCTTCCGCTTGCGACAGATCGATTCTTCCGTTCAAGAAAGCGCGCTTGGTGAATTCTCCCGGCTCCGCAAGCCTTGCTCCCGCCGCCAAGACGACTTGGAGAACGCGTTGGACGACGACGATCCCTCCGTGACAGTGGATTTCGACCACATCTTCCATCGTGTAACTGCGGGGTGCTCGCATAAGGGCCACGAGTACCTCATCGACGCGTTCTCCCGTTTTCGGATCCACGATATGTCCGTAATGAAGCGTATGGGTCTGTGCTTCTTCCAGCCTTTTCTTCGAACGAAACACTTGATCCGCAATTCGGATCGAATCGGGTCCGCTGATCCGAATGATTCCCACGCTGCCTTCCCCCAAGGCCGTGGCGATTGCGGCAATGGTATCAAATTGAAACATTGAGAATCCCCCGCAAACGTTATCCATCTCATTGTGCACATTTCATTGTAACATAATGAACAGCCAAGCAAAAAACCGCCGTTCATCAACGGACGGCGGTTGCAAACAAATCCACACGGCGAATCATTTTAAGATGTTTTAATATTTTAAATAGATCATGACTTTACGATTTGGCTCTTCCCCGACGCTGCGGGTTCCGATTCGGGAATGTCCTTGCAGGTACGTGTGAATAATTTTTCGCTCGTGAGCCGGCATCGGTTCCAGTTCGATTTCTTTCCGTTCCCGAAGAACTTGTTTCGCCAGACGGTCGGCCAATCGCTCCAGCGTTTCCTTTCTGCGGGAACGATACTCTTCCGCATCGAGGACAATGCGCAAAAATCTGTCGGAATGCTTGTTCGCAACCAGATTGACGAGATACTGCAGAGCATCCAGCGTTTGTCCCCGCCTGCCGATTAAAATCCCCATCCGGTCGCCTGTGATTTCGAACAGGTATTGGCCGTCTTTTTCCTCACAAACCGAAACCTCCGCGCTCAATCCCATCGACCGGATCACTTCTTTCAAAAACCGTACCGCATTCTCAATCGACTTGGCGGGATCAAGGGACTCTGTTTCCTTCTCCGCTTCCTCCAGAACGGCGGATTCCTTCACAACCGCTTCAATTTCAGCATCCCGTGCCCCAATCAGGCCGAACCATCCCCGCGAAGGCTGCGTCAAGACGCGAATCTCCACCTGGTCTTCCGCAACCCCGAGTTTGTTTAATGCGACTGCGATCGCCTCTTCCACCGTTTTGCCCGTGGCAATCACTTTTTTCATTTGGCGGCGCCTCCCTGGCCGGCTGCCTTTTGGGGTTTCTTCAGGAAATAATACTGGATGATGGTCAGAACGTTGCCAAATGCCCAATACAATGCAAGAGCAGCCGGAAATGTGAAACTGAAGAAGAAAATCATGGCCGGCATCATGTACAGCATTATTTTCTGCTGGGGATCGTTCGGATTCATCATCGTCATGCGAGTCTGGATATAGGTCGTAATCGCGGCCAGTGCCGGCAGAACGTAATGTTCCGGCAATCCCAAAGTCACAATGCCGAGAAACTGGGCTGTTTTGATATGCTCGTTGAACATAATCGCCTGATACAACGCGATCAAAATCGGCATTTGAATCAAAATCGGGAAACATCCGGCCAGCGGGTTGGTACCTTTCTCCTGAAACAGTTTCATCATTTCCTGGTTCATTTTTTGCGGATCGTTCTTGTATTTTTCACGGATTTTTGCCATTTCCGGCTGCAGTTCCTGCATCAGCTTGGAATGTTTCAACTGCTTATACATCAGCGGGAAAATCAGGATACGGATGATGAGCGTGACGATCAGGATCGAAATTCCGTAATCCCCAACTAATTTGGCAAAATAATCGATGCCGTCCGAGATGATGCCGACAAATTTGCCCCAAACACCCGACCGATCGATGGTGCCTCCGGTCTGAGTGCCGCAACCAGTTGCCGTAAGCGTCAGAAAAACCAGCAACGAGAATAATCCGATCTTCTTCAAAAAGAAGCCCCCTCCTCATCGAATTCCCTATTTTTCACTTCCGGAACAGGATCGTACCCACCGGGATGCCAAGGTCCGCATTTGATCAAACGTTTCGCTGACAACCAGCTCCCGCGTAATACTCCGTGTTTTTCTACCGCCTCCAGAGCATAAGCGGAGCAAGTCGGGTAAAAACGGCAAGAAGGCGGTTTCATGGGTGAAATCCATTTCCTGTAAAACCGGATGGCAAACAACGCGACGCGCTTCATCCTTTTTCACTTGTTTCAAAAAGTTTAGTTTTCTTTATGTACCCCGTTTTTACCAATAAGTGTACTAAATTGCCACAGATGCCGTCAAAATCCAAATTGGCAGCCGACGGCCTCGCAATGATCACGAAATCGACAGACAAAGCCGAATCGAGCCCTTGCTGCCGCACCGCTTCCCGTAAGTATCGTTTCACCCGGTTCCGAACCACCGCATTCCCCACTTTTTTGGACACGGAAAAACCAACCCGATAAAACCCCAACTGGTTGGGCGCATGATACAAAACGAGGTATCGGTTGGCGAAAGATCTGCCTTTTTCAAAGACCCGGCGAAAATCGCGATTGTCTTTGAGACGATGCAATTTCTTCATGGTTACCTCTCAGTATAACGAAAAAACCGGTCTTTTAAACGTTTTTAAATCGCAGAAAAAAGACCACAAAAAATTGTGGCCTCATGCTGACAATACCTTTCTCCCTTTGCGACGACGAGCAGCTAAAACTTTGCGGCCGTTTTTCGTGCTCATGCGTTTGCGGAAACCGTGAACTTTTTTCCGCTTGCGCACGTTCGGCTGAAACGTCGGTTTCATAATTTGCCACACCCCCTGTATATCAAAAGAAACCATTTGTTTTGTTTAAAACGGCAAAAGCTCCGACACATACTAGGTAATTATAGACATCTCCTAATGGTACTGTCAAGTTTTTAACACGGATTGCACGCTTGTGGGCAACTTGAAAACAAACAATTTTTTATGCACAAGATTCGACGAATTTTTTATGGTTTTATCCACAATCCACAGGAATGTGGATGCCGCGCCCTGAAAATTGTCCGTTTTGTGGATAAGGCCAGAAAACCCCATTGCAGACTCGGGGTTGTTTTTGTTATCATAATTTTGTCATCGCAGTGGATAACCTTCGTTTATTCCCAGGGTTGTCCACAAGTTGTGGATAATATTGTGAATACTTATCCTCATGTTGTATTGAATTGTCCACATTTCCTCATAAAGAAGTCAACAAATTCCGTCCAAAATTACGAATTTGCGACAAAATTCGCCCGTCAGCATCATCCACAGTTGTGTTAAAAAATTTTTTTCTGTGGATTTTTTTTCTTCTTTGGGATCCATTTGTCATCGTTTGATTGTTCGGGAGGTAATCGGATTCATGGATCGGCAAGCCGGCGAACTTTGGCAAAAAGCACTCTCTTTGTTGGAACAAACTTTATCGAAGCCAAGTTTTGAAACTTGGTTCAAAGCGACCAAACCAATCTCGCTTGAAGGTAACACCTTGGTTGTCAGCGTGCCCAACGATTTTTCCCGCGACTGGCTGGAATCGAGATATGTCGGGATCATTAACGAAACCCTTTCCGCCATTACGCGTTCACAAATGGGAGTTAAACTTGTGATTCCCCAAATAGCGGAAGAGCAGTTCGGAGCCGCAGACAAAGATTTGCACCGGCCCAAAGAAACCAACGGACGTGCGGAAAAGGACCTCACGGACGAATATGTCCCCTCCGCCTTGAATCCGAAATATACGTTTGAAACCTTCGTGATCGGCGCCGGCAACCGGTTTGCCCACGCCGCGGCCCTGGCGGTTGCGGAAGCGCCGGCAAAAGCGTACAACCCTTTTTTTATCTACGGCGGTGTCGGTTTGGGAAAAACACACCTCATGCATGCAATCGGCCATTATGTGTTGGAACACAACCCGTCCGCCAAGGTGGTGTATATCTCTTCCGAAAAATTCACGAACGAATTCATCAACGCCATCCAGTACAACCGAACGGAAGATTTTCGCAACAAGTACCGGAACATCGACGTGTTGCTGATTGATGATATTCAATTCCTTGCGGGAAAAGAACAGACCCAGGAAGAATTCTTCCACACGTTTAACACTTTGCACGAAGAAAGCAAGCAGATTATCATATCGAGCGACCGGCCGCCCAAGGACATTCCCACTCTGGAAGACCGACTTCGCTCCCGTTTCGAATGGGGATTGATCACCGACATTCAACCGCCGGATCTGGAGACACGGGTCGCGATTCTTCGCAAAAAAGCAAAAGCCGACGGGTTCAACATTCCAAACGATGTGATCATGTACATCGCGAACAAGATCGACACCAACATCCGGGAACTGGAAGGGGCTTTGATCCGGGTCGTCGCCTATTCTTCCCTGATCAACCACGATTTGAACGCTGACCTGGCCGCCGAAGCTTTAAAAGACATCATTTCCGATTCGCGCCCGAAGATGGTCACGATCAGCGACATCCAGAGGGTGGTCGGGGAGCATTTCGACCTTCGGATCGAGGATTTCAAGGCGAAGAAACGGACGAAAGCCGTCGCCTTCCCGCGGCAAATCGCCATGTACCTCGCAAGGGAATTGACCGATTTTTCGCTGCCAAAAATCGGGAATGAATTCGGAGGCCGGGATCACACCACGGTGATTCACGCCCACGAGAAAATCTCAAAAGAGCTGGAAAACAATTTTTCTTTGCGGCAGACCATTGAAGCGTTGAAAGAAAAAATCAAACCGTAAATGTTAAAACTGTGGATACCGGGAACCCGTTTGTCTACAATTTGTCCACATCGACAAAATCAGACAAAGCATGAATTCACAGAAGTTATCCACAAATTCACAACGCTTATTACTGTTATGACTGCTTTAAATTACGTATCACTAATAAATATCTATGAACGGTTTTCAATTTGTATGACCCGACGAGGAGGATTTTCCGTGAAAGTTTCCGTTGAACGCGGCACACTTCTTTCTGCGATTCAAAACGTGCAGAGGGCCGTGTCAAGCAAAACGACCATTCCCGTACTGACCGGCATCAAGATCACTGCCGAAAAAAACTTGCTCAAAATGACGGCAACTGATTTGGAAACGGGAATTGAAACCTGCCTTCCAACCCACATAGAGGAGCAGCAGGTTGCTCAGATTATGGAAGAAGGGGCTATCGTTCTGTCGGCTCGTTACTTGTCCGAGATTGTGCGCAAGTTGCCGGAATCCACTGTCGAGATGGAAGTCAAACAAAATTATCTGACCGTAATCCGTTCCGGCCCCTCCGAATTTAACCTGCACGGCATACATGCCGATGAATTTCCGCGGCTGCCGCAAATTGCGGGCAATCAAACGTTCAGCATTCCGGCTGTTGTCATGAAAGAAATGATCCGGCAAGCCGTTCCCGCAGTCTCTACGGAAGAGATCCGGCCGGTTCTTACCGGTGTTGAGACGGCATTAAAAGACGGCCAACTCCGGTTTGTGGCGACCGACAGCCACCGGTTGGCCCAGCGTACTGCCGCGGTGGAAGCGCCTGCCGGTCTGACCTTTGGGAATGTCATCGTCCCCGGCAAAAGCCTGTCGGAATTGGGGCGAATGTTGCCGGATAACGACAGTCTGGTTGATGTTGTCATTGCGGACAACCAGATTCTTTTCAAATTCGAAAATACCCGGTTTTATTCCCGTTTGATCGAAGGACAATATCCGGACACTTCCCGCATCATTCCGACAACGTTCAAAACCGGAATCCGGTTGGGGACAAAGGCGCTCCTGAACGCGGTTGAACGCGCGGCCTTGATCGCCCGCGACAATGACAACAACGTGGTGCGATTCAACATGAAACCCGGTTTTTGTGAACTCTCCTCAAACTCGCCCGATGTGGGAAAAGTGACGGAAATGTTGCAGCCAGCGGAGTTTAGGGGGGAAGAGCTACTGATCGCGTTTAACTCGAAATATTTGCTTGACGCTTTGCGCGTTGTCGAGAGTGAAGAAGTCACGATAGAATTTACAGGTTCGATGAGTCCGTTCCTGATCAGGCAACCCGAGAATCCGGATTACTTGCATCTCATCCTTCCGGTGCGAATTTATTAAACCGAGAGTCGACCGGTATGATTTTGCAAAAATTGGAGTTGCGGGATTTCCGGAATTATGAGTCACTTTCCTTGTCACTGTCGCCTCAGGTTACGATCTTTGTCGGGCAAAACGCGCAGGGAAAAACGAATGTGCTGGAAAGCGTTCTCATGCTGGCGCTGGCCAAATCGCACCGTGCCGGCCGGGATGCGGAGATGATTCGCTGGGGAGCGGAATTTGCTTCCGTTTCGGGAGAAGTCGTCAGGAACCAGCGTACTTATGCCCTTGATTTGAAGATTTGGCAGCGTGGCAAGAAAGTTCGGGTCAACGGCGTTGAAAAACGAAAAATCAGCGATTTCATAGGGCATTTGAATGTCGTCCTGTTTGCGCCCGAGGATTTGCTGCTGGCAAAAGGAGGGCCGCAGGCGAGAAGGCGGTTTCTTGACATGGAATTGGGGCAAATCAGTCCCCAATATCTGTACAATCTTTCGCAATATCAAAAAGTGCTGCAGCAAAGAAACAATCTTTTAAGGGACGGCGAGCGGATTGACCACAACTTCCTGGGAACACTGGCCGTCTGGGACGAACAATTGATCGAATACGGCGCGAAAATCATCCGCAAACGGCTGGAGTTTGTCGACAGACTGCAAGGGGTTTCCCGGGAGATTCACAAGCGGATTACGTCCGGTACGGAAGAATTGAGCTTGCGGTACAAGTGCTCGTTTGCGGAAAATGAAATTGAGTCGGCAGCAGTGACAGACAGTTTTCGGCGGCAATTGGCTCTGCGGCAGAAGGACGATTTTCGCCGGGGAGCCACTTCCGTCGGTCCTCATCGCGATGACATCGAGGTTCGCATCGACGGAAAGGATGTGCAGACCTACGGTTCACAGGGTCAACAGCGAACGGCGGCGCTTTCGATCAAGCTAGCCGAAATCGAGCTGATCCGCCGCGAGGTCGGCGAATACCCGGTTCTTTTGCTGGACGACGTGCTGTCGGAACTCGATGCGATGAGGCAGCTTCATTTGCTTGACAGCATGGGGGAACGCGTTCAAACGTTGATTACGACTACCATGACATACGGGCTGGAAGATTTGATGCGGGAAAAAGCGGTTGTGTACCGCGTGAAACAAGGTGCGATCAGCCAATTGTAACGGCCAATTCCAGACGGATTTTTTCCGGAAAGGCAGGTGTTGAAATGTTTATTCATCTCGGCGGCGACGTGATGGTTCCCAGCAAAGAAGTGATTGCGATTTTTGATTTGAAGATGAAGGACACGGCCGAAAGCACAAAGGAATTTCTGAGTGTGGCGGAAGAAGAGGGGTTTGTGGTGGTGATCGACGAATCCGAAAGCAAATCCTTTGTCGTGACAAACCGCAAAGTGTTTTTTTCGCCGATTTCTTCCCTCACTCTGAAAAAACGTGCAGGCTTCATTACGGAACTTGACGAAAAATAGGATAGGGCAACGGCACGCGGTTTGCGTGCTTTATTATGTTCTCCCGATTTTTGCTTTGGCATCGGTGGTATGGTAGAATTTACAAGGTATGATAAGGAATCGGAGGGACCTGGATGACGCAGGAGACGCACGTATATGACGAGTCCCAGATACAGGTGTTGGAAGGCCTTGAAGCCGTTCGCAAACGGCCCGGCATGTATATCGGATCCACGAGTGTCCGGGGGCTGCACCATCTGGTTTGGGAGATCGTCGACAACAGTATCGACGAAGCCCTCGCAGGGCGATGCGATACGATTGACGTCACGATTCATCCTGACAACAGTGTGACGGTTCGGGATAACGGCAGCGGCATACCGGTCGGGATCCATCCGCAGATGGGGATCCCAACGGTCGAAGTGGTATTGACGGTTCTCCACGCCGGCGGCAAATTCGGCGGGGAAGGATATAAAGTGTCGGGGGGACTCCACGGTGTGGGCTCCTCGGTTGTAAACGCGCTTTCGGAATGGTTGGTCGTGGAAGTCAGGCGCGAAGGGAAAATCCACCGGCAGCGCTTTGAGAGAGGGAAGACGGTAACTCCTTTGGAAGTGATCGGCACTACGGACGAGACCGGCACCACCGTTACGTTCAAACCGGACCCGGAGATTTTTACCGAAACGACGGAGTTTTCCTATGACACATTGCAGTCCCGGCTGCGGGAACTCGCTTTTTTGAACGGCGGGATTACGATCACTTTGACCGACGAGCGCCACGGCAAAGCGCAAACGTTCCGGTACAAAGGCGGCGTTGTTTCGTTTGTCGAGTATCTCAATCAAAATCGGGAAGTACTGCATGACCCGATCTTGGTGTCGGGCGAGAAAGACGGGATTATTGCCGAAATCGCGCTGCAGTACAACGATGGTTACGCGAGCAGCATTTTCTCTTTTGCCAACAATATCAACACCCACGAGGGCGGCACCCACGAAGCGGGTTTCAAAAGCGCCCTGACCCGTGTAATCAACGAGTACGGAAAACGGATGAATCTGATCAAAGACGATACGAAACTCGACGGGGAAGATGTACAGGAAGGCATCACCGCCGTCATATCCGTCAAAATTCCGAATCCGCAGTTTGAAGGGCAAACGAAGACAAAACTCGGCAACTCTGAGGTTCGCGGGATCGTCCAGACGCTGTTTGGCGATAAGTTTGCCGATTTTCTCAACGAAAATCCGGCTGTTGCCAAAAGGATCGTGGAAAAAGCGCTGATGGCCGCGCGGGCGAAGGAAGCCGCGCGGAAGGCACGCGATTTGACCCGCCGCAAGAACGCTTTGGAGGTCGGTTCACTCCCCGGAAAATTGGCGGATTGCACGTCGCGCGACGCTTCCGTTTCGGAGATCTACATCGTGGAAGGGGACTCCGCGGGAGGTTCTGCAAAGCAGGGACGGGACAGCAAGTTCCAGGCGATTTTGCCGTTGCGGGGGAAAATCATCAACGTTGAAAAAGCGCGTTTGGACAAAATCCTGTCCAATACGGAGATTCGCGCGATTATCACCGCGATCGGCACGGGGATCGGACAGGATTTTGACATTTCGAAGGCCCGGTACCACAAAATCGTGATCATGACGGATGCAGATGTCGACGGCTCCCATATCCGGATCCTGCTGTTAACTTTCTTTTATCGATATATGAAACCTTTAATCGATGCTGGGTACGTCTATATTGCGCAGCCTCCGCTCTACAAAGTGACGAAGGGAAAGCAGGTCGTCTATGCATACAACGATGCGGATCTGGAACGGGTCCTGGCGGAATGGGGGCGTACCGGCGTTGGCATCCAGCGGTACAAGGGTCTTGGCGAGATGAATCCGGAGCAGTTGTGGGAGACCACGATGGACCCGGAAAACCGTACATTGCTGCAGGTGTCGATGGAAGATGCGGCGGAAGCCGATCTGATTTTTGACAAACTGATGGGGGATCGGGTCGAGCCACGCAGGGAATTTATCGAGGAACACGCCAAATTTGTGCGCAATCTGGACATATAAGACAACCTCACAAAGTAAAGCGGAGACTTTGAAGCAACACCGAACACTTTGAGAGGGACCTGTAAGCAACCTTGGAGGGAATGGAATGCCGGAAACTGGCAAAGTTTTACCGATCGATCTGAGTACTGAGCTACGCAATTCCTTTTTGGATTACGCGATGAGCGTGATTGTCAGCCGCGCGATTCCCGATGTCCGGGACGGATTGAAGCCCGTACATCGCCGGATTTTGTATGCGATGTATGAGGCGGGAAATACACCGGACAAGCCTTATAAAAAATCTGCCCGTATTGTCGGTGATGTGCTTGGTAAATACCATCCGCACGGAGATGCGGCTGTTTATGATTCACTCGTTCGTATGGCGCAAGATTTTTCCACCCGTTATCTGCTTGTCGACGGACACGGAAACTTCGGTTCGATTGACGGGGATGCGGCAGCCGCTATGCGATATACGGAATCCCGCATGTCGCATGTCGCGATGGAGCTGTTGCGAGATATCAATAAAGAAACGGTGGATTTTGGTCCCAATTACGACGGCAGCGAAAAAGAACCGCTCGTACTGCCTTCCCGTTTTCCCAACCTGCTGGTAAACGGTTCATCCGGCATTGCGGTCGGCATGGCCACCAACATCCCACCGCATAACCTGCGGGAAGTGATCGACGGTGTCCTGATGTTAATCGACAATCCGAACGCAACGGTTTCCGATTTGATGACGGTTGTCAAAGGGCCGGATTTTCCGACCGGCGCTTTGATCCTTGGACGCGATGGAATCCGCAAGGCTTACGAAACGGGCCGGGGTTCGATCGTCATGCGGTCCGTTACGGAGATTGAAGAGACGAGAAACGGAAAAGCGCAAATCATCGTCAGGGAAATTCCCTATCAGGTCAACAAGGCGCGTCTGGTGGAGCGGATCGCGGAACTCGTCCGGGACAAACAAATTGACGGAATCACCGATCTGCGCGATGAATCCAACCGTAACGGAATTCGTATTGTCATCGAACTGCGCCGCGATGTGAAGCCGCAGGTCGTGTTGAATAACCTGTTCAAGCACACGCCGCTGCAATCGACTTTCGGCGTCAATATGTTGGCGCTCGTGAACGGCGAACCAAAACTTCTGAATCTGCGCGACACCCTCTATCATTATCTGGAACACCAAAAGGTCGTCATACGCCGCCGGACGCAATTTGATTTGAACAAGGCGGAAGCACGCGCTCACATCCTGGAAGGGCTGCGGATCGCTCTCGATCACATCGACGAAGTGATTGCGCTGATCCGTTCTTCGGCGACGGATGAGGAAGCGCGGACCGGTTTGATGGGCAAGTTCGGGTTGTCGCCGGAACAAGCTCAAGCGATACTTGACATGCGCTTGCGCCGGTTGACCGGATTGGAACGGGACAAAATCGAAAACGAATACGACGAACTGGTGAAATTGATCGCCCGTCTGAAAGAGATTCTCGAAGACGAGGCCAAACTGATGGGGGTAATTCGGGAAGAAATCACAGAGATCAAGGAGCGCTTTGGCGATGGGCGCCGTTCGCAAATTGTGGCGGCGGAAGGGGAAATCGACGTCGAAGACCTGATCCCACAGGAAGATGTAGTGGTGACCATTACACATGCCGGGTATGTGAAGCGCTTGCCCGCTTCTACCTACAAAAGCCAGCGCCGTGGCGGCCGGGGTGTGACCGCGATGGGAACCAAGGAAGAGGATTTCGTCGAACATCTTTTCATTACCTCTTCTCACAATTACATCCTTTTCTTTACGAACAAAGGGAAAGTGTATCGTCTGAAAGCGTATGAGGTTCCCGAATTCGGGCGGGCGGCGAAAGGAACTCCGATCATCAACCTGCTGAACATCGAGCAGGGCGAGATCGTTTCCGCCGTGATCCCCGTAAAGGAATTTACCGACGGGCAATATTTGTTTATGGCGACCCGTCAGGGAATCGTCAAAAAAACTTCTCTCCACGAATTCGCCAATATTCGCAAAGGCGGCCTGATTGCACTTCACATCCGGGACGACGATGAATTGATCGGCGTGCGTTTGACTGACGGCAATCGGGAAATTATCATGGGTACGCGCAACGGAATGTCAATTCGTTTCAAAGAAATGGATGTACGGCCGATGGGCCGCTCCGCAACAGGGGTGAAGGGGATCACACTGGCGGAAGGCGATGTCGTGATTGACATGGACATCCTTGAGCCCGGTTGGGATGTTCTTGCCGTAACTTCCCGCGGATACGGCAAACGGACCAGCGAACAGGATTACCGTCTGCAATCCCGGGGCGGCAAGGGGATTAAGACGTTAAACGTTACGGAAAAAAACGGTCATGTCGTTGGACTCAAAGTCGTGACGCCCGATGAGGATCTGATGATCATCACCAACTCCGGAGTGGTAATCCGCCTCCGGATTAAGGAAATTTCGGAACAGGGCCGCTACACGCAGGGCGTAAAGCTGATTTCTTTGAAAGAGGATGAGGAAGTGTCCACCGTTGCCCGCGTCGTCAAGAGCGAAGACGGTGAAGAAAACGAGACCGGGGACACGGAATAACCAACCTTAATACGTCATCACTTCAAAACTGAAAAGAATCAGCGTATGCAAAATGGTAACCGCGATCATTTTCACCTGATTGATTGTAATGTTGTTTATGTTGTAAGGATTTGTGCTCCAGGCGGCGACCGCTCCCAGCAGGGAGCAGAAGACGGACAACAGGAACATCCGATGTACGCCCAATGTGGCGACAATACTTACAAAGGCGGCAAGCAGAAAATAAGCGGCTGCAATGTATGGAGTTGCCGCCTTCCCCCAACGGTCCGCGACAAAGGCGACAGTGGTGAGTTTTTGCGGTTCCGCCTGCAAATCGGAATCGATGTCGCTCAGGTGATGCTGCATCAACCAGGCCACGCAAAGCAGGGAATGGATCACGGATGCCCATACCACCGGTTTTGAGATGGAGCCCGTCAGCTCATAATAGGTGCCCAATGTGCAGGCCACCATAGCCGGGAATGCCGCCATCCATTCGCCGAGCAAAGGATAATAGGCCAACCGGAAGGGAGCGTTGGTGTAAGCGATCGCCGACCACATGCCGATCAATACAAACACCCAAACGTAATCAGAGGTCAGCATGCTTAGATATTTGCCGAGACCGGCAGCCGCAAGGAGTCCGCACAACCCGATGAGTATAAGTTGCCTTTCCGAAAAATAGCCTTTGCGGATCACTTTGCTGCCCCCGGACAAGATTCCGGGGGAGCGTTGGTCCGTGCCTGACAGCCAATCGGTACGGTCGTTGAAAGCGTGGGCGACGATTCCCTGCAAGAGAAGAGCGCCGGCAAACAATATTGCGATCACGGTCCAGCGAAGGAACATGAATCCCTGCAGATCGTGGGCCGCAAACCCTACCGACAAAAGGATTGCGCAAAAACTCCATGACAGAACCGGCACGATTCGGATCAGGAGAACCATGCCTTTAATCGAGCGAAGGAGCATTCGGATTCGCCTCCTGAAGTTGTTCAATCCGCTTCTTGACTTTGAGCGCGATGCGGATCAGTCCGTTCTTCGCCTCGGAACCCGGGAGCACCGACAGGCGGTTGACCGATTTTTGTATGTAGTGTGCTGCAAGTTGCCGCGTATATGCAAGCGATTCGTCAGACAAAGGGATTTTCCAATACGCGCATCCCGGCGGCGGAGAGGGAGTGCGCCGGAACTCGTAAAGATAAGGAAGCGTAAAAATCCCCCGGGAAATGTCTTGCATAACAGGCTTGCCGATTCTTTCCGGGGTCTCCGCAATATCGATCAGATCATCCGCCAACTGATACGCCATCCCGAGGTAATACCCGTAACCGGTGAGGGCGTTTGTGACATGCAAAGGAGCATCGTTCGCCAGACAGTTGATTTTGCAGCAGGCGGATATAAAACGGGCGGTTTTGTGGCAGATGCGGTTCAGATATTCTTCCTCCGTCACACTGGGATCGAATTGTTGGTCGGTTTGCAGGAATTCCCCGGCAACGAGGCTTTGAACGGTATCCGCAAACGCACGGATGACGGGCGGATATGAACTGATCACTCCCAACATTTTGCCAAAAAAATAATCGCCGACAAGCACAGCGGCACCTTCTCCCCACAGGCTGTGAATCGTCGCTTGCTGCCGGCGGACGGGTGCCTGATCGACGATATCGTCATGGATAAGCGACGCCATGTGCAGCAGTTCGACTGCCACCGCGAGATCGACGGAACGTTTTGCGGGAGCCGACACGATGTCTCCACATAACAAAACCAGCAGAGGACGGGTGCCTTTTCCCCTGGTCTGCAAAAAATGGTCGACCATCGGACTGAGGGATGGACTATTTGTGGCGAGCACCCGGCGCAGTTCGGTTTCAACTTTGGCCATTAACGGATGATCCAATGTTTTGCAACCCCTTACGAACTGTAGAATATGTATTTTTCCCCTTGCCGACGAAGGTAGCGGTTTGCAGTCTGACACCCTTCAGTTCCGCTTCAGTTTGACCGGTTGACCAGTCCAAACCCCTTTGCTAAACTAGCCATAATATCTACGGGTAACAGGGAAACTATGCAAGAATGGGGGAATCGCGACATGTGGGAACACAAGTTTGAAAAAGAAGGTCTGACGTTTGACGATGTGCTGTTGATCCCGCAAAAATCGGAAGTGTTGCCGCGGGAAGTCGACGTAACCAGCCGCATCACCAACAAAATCCGCTTGAATACGCCGATCGTGTCGGCCGGCATGGACACGGTCACGGAAGCCAAGATGGCGATCGCGATGGCACGGGAAGGCGGCATCGGCATCATCCACAAGAGCATGTCGATTGCGGAACAGGCGGAAGAGGTGGACAAAGTCAAGCGGTCGGAGTCAGGTGTCATTACCGACCCAATTTTTCTGAAGCCTGACGACCACGTGTACGATGCGGAAGCTTTGATGGCGAAATACCGGATTTCCGGTGTACCGATTGTCGACGGGGAAAGGCGTTTGGTCGGCATCATCACCAACCGGGATTTGCGGTTTGAACAGAATTTCCAGCGGAAAATCGGGGAAGTGATGACCAAAGAAAATCTGGTTACCGCTCCCGTCGGTACGACATTGGAACAGGCAAAGGAGATTCTGCAGCACCACAAGGTGGAAAAGCTTCCGCTTGTCGACGAAAACTACGTTCTCCGCGGTTTGATCACGATCAAAGACATTGAAAAAGCAAAGCGCTACCCAAATGCGGCCAAAGACGAACACGGGAGGTTGCTGTGCGGAGCCGCCGTCGGCGTCGCCCGCGACACGTATGATCGGACGGAGGCTTTGGTTCAGGCGGGAGTGGATCTGATTGTGGTGGATACCGCGCATGGCCATTCCAAAGGCGTTTTGGATACCGTGCGGGAACTTCGGAAACGGTTCCCGGAACTGCAGATCGTGGCGGGCAATGTGGCGACGGGAGAAGCGACACGGGACTTGATAGAAGCCGGGGCGGATGCGGTTAAAGTCGGAATCGGTCCGGGATCGATTTGTACGACGCGGGTTGTCGCGGGGATCGGAGTCCCACAAATTACCGCCATCTACGACTGCGCCACCGTCGCCCGCGAATACAACATCCCGATTATCGCGGACGGAGGAATCAAATATTCGGGAGATATCGTAAAAGCCATTGCGGCCGGTGCCGATGTGGTGATGATCGGGTCCCTCCTTGCCGGAACGGAAGAAAGCCCGGGCGAAATGGAGATTTTCCAGGGCCGTTCTTTCAAGGTCTATCGGGGAATGGGGTCAATTGGCGCGATGAAAGACGGTTCCGGCGACCGCTATTTCCAGGAGGGCGAGAAAAAACTCGTGCCGGAAGGGATTGAAGGACGAGTTCCGTACCGGGGAGCGGTTGCGGAGACCCTTTACCAACTGGTGGGCGGTCTGCGTGCCGGTATGGGATATTGCGGAGTCCGAACGGTTGAGGAATTGCAAAACAATACGAGATTCATTCGAATTACGGCCGCCGGATTGCGGGAAAGCCATCCGCACGATGTGCAGATCACAAAAGAAGCGCCCAACTACAGCGTATAAAAGCGCATAAAAACAATGGTTTGGTCCCGCGATGCTGCGGGATCTTTTTGCTTGCCAATTGGATGGACAGGGATTTCTCCCCGTCTTTTTCATGTTTGTCCGGCTGTGGTATAATCGATTGGGATATGCAGGAGAGGAGACCGTCATGAAGGAAAAGCGAAATTTGAAAAACAGGATTCTCAGTTTGGCAGTCGCTGTGTCGGTAGCCGTTTCTGTTCTGATTCCCGCATCCAACACAGCGGCGGCGGATGGTCCCGCCATCGAAGCTCCCGTTGCCCTGCTGATGGATGTCAAATCGGGGCAGGTGTTATACGAGAAAAATGCTAACGAAAAACGCTATCCGGCGAGTACAACCAAGATCATGACGATGCTGCTTGCAATGGAAGCGGTGCAAACCGGTCAGAAGAAAATGACCGATCTGGTGCCCGTTCCGCTGGAAGCTTACAACATTGAAGGATCGAGCGTTTGGCTGGATCCGAAAGAGAAGTTTACGCTGCAGGAAATGATCAAGTTTATCGCGGTTCCGTCCGGCAATGACGCCTCGATGGCGACTGCAATTTTCATCTCCGGCAGCGAGCAGGCTTTTGTTCGGAAAATGAATGAAAAAGTGGCCCAGCTTGGAATGAAAGGCACCCATTTCGTCAACTCGAACGGGCTGCATCATCCCGATCATTACACGACAGCCGCGGATCTTGCCATCGTATCGCGGGAATTGATCACCAAATACCCGCAAATTCTCGAGTACACCAAAATCAAAGATTTTGAAATCCGGGGCGGGCAGAACAAAATTGAAAACACAAACCACCTGATCGGCAAATACGAGGGCATGGACGGTCTGAAAACCGGATTTACGGACGAAGCCGGCAATTGTCTTGTCAGCACGGCGGAACGGGGCGGTTTTCGCTTGCTGGGGATCATCATGGGCGCCCAAACCGATCTTCAGCGCCAGACGGATACCGTTAAGCTGCTTGACTACGGCTTCAACAACTTCAAATCGGTGCGCGTTGTCGAAAAGGACAAGCCGTTGGCGGAAAAAGCGATCATCGCCAACGCCAAGAACAAAGAAGTGGAAGTGGCTCCTGCCGAAGATTTGTATCTTGCACTGAAAAACGGAGACGAACAGGGAATTGAAACAAAATTTGCCTGGGATCAGGTGCAGGCTCCTTTTGCGAAAGGACAGGTCGTTGGGCAAATGCAAAAGGTGAAAAACGGACAGGTGTTGGGGTCGGTCAATTTGGTGGCGACGCAGGATGTGGAAAAAGGAAGCTGGATTCGGCTCTTGTTCCGCAAACTTTTTGACAGCATCGCCGGCAGCGTGCAGGGGTTGTTTAAAAAATAACGGAACAGGTGAAGGTTGATGGGTTCGGGAATCAGTGCCGCATGGTGGCTGGCGTTAAATACAATTTTGATCGTCGTGATTTTAACGGGCGGATTCTTTATGTTCCGCGCGTTTCTCCGCAGAATGAAACAGGAGGAGGGTCTTGACGACAAAGAAAACCGGGAGTAGCCCCGGTTTTTAAAAATATCCCGACTAATCTGAACGATTTTTATTACATTGATGGGTGAATGCAGGTTGTCCTTCGACACAGGGTACGCTAAAATAGAAAAGATCCAATTTTACGGTTACAGAGGAGTGGGGTCGTGATGGAAGTAGGGACTTCCCGAGTTAAACGTGGGATGGCTGAGATGCAAAAGGGCGGCGTCATTATGGACGTCATTAACGCGGAACAAGCAAAGATCGCCGAAGAGGCCGGAGCGGTGGCCGTTATGGCGCTGGAGCGCGTGCCTGCGGATATTCGCGCGGCAGGCGGGGTTGCCCGCATGGCGGATCCCACAGTCATAGAAGAAGTCATGAAAGCCGTTTCCATTCCGGTCATGGCAAAAGCACGCATCGGACACTATGTCGAAGCGAAAGTGCTTGAAGCGCTGGGTGTCGACTACATCGACGAGTCCGAAGTTTTGACGCCGGCGGATGACAAGTTCCATATCAACAAAAAAGAGTTCACCGTTCCGTTTGTATGCGGCGCCCGCGACCTTGGGGAAGCGCTCCGGCGGATCGCGGAAGGCGCTTCGATGATCCGCACCAAGGGCGAGCCGGGAACGGGCAACATTGTGGAAGCGGTTAAGCATCAGCGCACGATGCAGGCGCAGATCCGCAAAGTACAAAACATGTCGGAAGACGAACTTGTGTTTGAAGCGAAGAATTTGGGCGCACCGCTGGAGCTTCTGCTGGAAGTGAAGCGGCTCGGCAAACTCCCGGTCGTCAATTTTGCAGCGGGTGGAGTGGCGACTCCAGCGGATGCGGCTTTGATGATGCATCTCGGATCGGATGGCGTGTTTGTCGGCTCCGGCATCTTCAAATCGGAGAATCCGGAAAAATACGCAAAAGCGATTGTACAGGCCACCACTCATTATCAGGACTACAAGTTGATCGCTGAACTCTCCAAAAACCTCGGCACCGCGATGAAAGGGATCGAATTGTCGACTCTGGCGGCTAACGAGCGGATGGCGGAACGCGGCTGGTAGGAGGCCGGTTCGACATGAAAATCGGTGTATTGGCCTTGCAAGGGGCGGTCGCGGAACACATCCAGAGTTTGCAGCAGGCGGGGGCTGATGAAGTCGTTGCCGTAAAGCGCAAGGAAGAACTGGAAGGGATTGACGGACTGGTTCTTCCGGGCGGAGAGAGCACGACGATTGGCAAGCTGATGAACCAGTACGGGTTGACGGAACCGATCCGGGAAATGGCCCAGGCCGGCACTCCGATGTTTGGCACTTGCGCGGGGTTGATTCTGTTGGCCAACCGCATTCATGGCCAGGATTGGGCGCATCTTGGCGTCATGGACGTCCTTGTGGACCGCAATTCCTTCGGCCGGCAACGGGAAAGTTTTGAAACCGATCTCAAGATCAAAGGGATCGAAGGCGCCCCTTACCGGGCTGTGTTCATCCGGGCGCCGCACATTATGGAAGTGGGCGATGGCGTAGAAGTGCTGGCGACTTATCAGGATCGGATTGTGGCAGCCAGACAGGGGCATCTGTTGGGGGCGTCTTTTCATCCGGAATTGACGGACGACATCCGCCTTCATCGGTTTTTTCTCGAGATCGTGCGCGAAAGGTGATAGCGGTTCGGCGGAAGGCTGTCGATTTGATCCGTTGGCACCGCGGGAGATACGGCTCTCGCCCCGGACGATGTCTGGCGGCGGGGGCTTTTTGCATTTTTCGAGAAGGGGATGATTTGTGATGTTGGATGCTCGCATTCTGCGAAACGATCCGGATCGGGTTCGGGAATCGCAAAGAAAAAGGGGCGAACCGGTGGAGGTCGTCGATGAGTTTTTGCGCCTTGACACCCGCCGGCGCGAACTGCTGGCGGAAGCGGAAGCTCTGAAAGCCAAGCGCAACGCTGTGTCGAAAGAAGTGGCAAGACTTAAGAAAGAGGGTTCAGCCGACTTATCTGCCTCGATAACGGTTCAAAATCCGGATGTCGAACGGCTGATTGACGAGATGCGCCGGGTGGGAGACCGCATCAAGGAATTGGACGACGAGCTGCGGGTTGTTGACGAGAAACTGCAATACGTGCAACTGACCATCCCAAACATTCCGCATGAGAGCGTCCCCGTTGGAGAGTCGGAAGACGACAATGTGGAAGTGAAAAAATGGGGCGAAATCCGGCAATTTGATTTTGAGCCGAAACCGCACTGGGAAGTGGCGGCCCAACTTGGCATCCTTGACTTTGAAGCGGGCAGCAAAGTGACGGGTGCGCGGTTCGTGTTCTACAAAGGCCTCGGAGCACGCCTTGAACGGGCGTTGATTAACTTCATGCTCGATATTCATACTGTGGAACACGGATATGTCGAAGTGCTGCCGCCCTTTATCGTGAACCGGGCAAGCATGACCGGAACGGGCAATTTGCCGAAGTTTGAGGAAGACGCTTTTAAACTGGTGGATACCGAGTACTTTTTGGTTCCAACGGCGGAAGTTCCCGTCACCAACTTGCACCGGGACGAGATTCTGCAGGCGGCTGACCTGCCGCGTTATTATGTCGCGTATACGCCTTGTTTCCGATCGGAAGCCGGAGCGGCCGGCCGCGATACGCGCGGTTTGATCCGCATGCACCAGTTCAACAAAGTGGAGATGGTCAAATTTACCCTCCCCGAAAATTCCTATGAAGAGTGGATGAAGCTGGTCCACAACGCTGAGGCGATCCTGCAGCGCTTAAACCTTTCTTACCGCGTGCTTGACATGTGTACGGCGGATCTGGGGTTCGGTCCTGCGAAAAAATACGATCTTGAAGTATGGCTGCCCGCAGCCAATCAGTACCGGGAAATCTCCAGTTGCTCCAACTTTGAAGATTTCCAGGCTCGCCGCGCGAACGTCCGGTTCCGTCGCGATGCGAAAGCAAAGCCGGAATTCGTACATACGATTAACGGATCGGGTCTTGCGGTCGGCCGGACGGTGGCGGCGATTCTTGAGAATTATCAGCAAAAAGACGGTAGTGTCGAGATTCCGGCAGCACTTGTACCTTATATGGGCGGCGTAACCAAAATTGGGCGCCCATAAATCGGGACGGTAACGGAAAAAGCAGGTGGGCTTTGAAAAGCCGCCTGTTTTTTGTCAAGATCGAATTGGAACATGAATTCATGTATAATAGGAAATATCCGCCGGGGAAGGAGCCGATACAATGGGAAGTCTCGCGGGCTTGCTTGCGTTCATCGTCTGCGTGATCGTTCAGTTTTTTGCTTTGCGTCGAGCCGCGTTTGGCCGATCAATGTTCATCACCTTTGCGATGTTTGTCGTCGGATTCATGATCAGCCTATCGCCGTACGAAGTCTCGCAGGTCATTGCAAAAGTGTTTTACGCGTTGGCGTGGATGTTCTTATTGTTCGTGACATGGTATTCCATCGTTCGCCGGTATCGCATGAAAAAGTTGACAGATTCCAAACCTTGATTTCTGCGCGGACAAAATGTAAAATGGGAAAGTGCCATGCAAAAATTCGATAGCTGTCGACAAGTCAATTACGGAGTGATGGCCGAGTAGGTCGAAGGCGCTCGCCTGCTAAGCGAGTATACGGGGATAACCCGTATCGAGGGTTCGAATCCCTCTCACTCCGCCAGATTTACTATCGGCGTGAAGGACGGGAACACGGAGGTTCGGCAAATTTGAAACCAGCCAATTGGCTGGTTTTTATGTTGGGTTGGAATCTTTGTTGCCTGATGACATTTTGTTCGGACATCCTCGGATCACCTCTTTGGCCTGGGAGTCGGCGAAGGGTTGGAAATTCCCATGAATATGTCGGGAAACAGATCCCGGGCAGGCACACCGTAGTAACGTTCCAGTTTCAACATCGTTTCGCGTCCAGGTTTGGACTGTCCTCCTTCCAGCTTTCGGAGATAGATCGTCGAGATTCCGATATCACTGGCAACCTGTTCCTGTGTCAAATTCCGGGATGTGCGTTCTTTAGCCAATCGTTCTCTTCTCACACTTCCACCCCACTGATACAAAATGTACCTGGATAACTTTAAGATACATGATACATTTTGTATCGTCAACCGAAATTCGATACATTTTGAATTTTTGTTTTCAACAGATACAATTTGTAACTATAATAGAAAGAGAAGCGGGAGGTGGGAGTATGCTGGGCAAACGTCTGTCCATGTTACGAGGTACCCAAACACAACAGGAAGTTGCCGATGCAATTGGTATATCGCGAGCGAGATACGCCCACTATGAGAGCGGCAGAAACGAACCTGACATCGAAACGTTGATTCGCCTGGCGGACTATTACCGGGTGCAGGTGGATTTTCTGCTCGGCCGCTCCGAAATGTTTAAGGAAGAGAAAGAGGCATACAAAGTGCAATTGCTGGAAGATGCCCAGGAAATTGCAAAATTGTTCAAGCAAGATCCGGAAAGCCACAAGTTTTGGCTTACATACAAAAATGCCACTCCCAGGCAACGGAAGGATTTTATTCGCACCTGGAAGGTGATGATGGAGTTGGAGAAAAAAGAAAAAGTGAACCGGAGGGAGAAAAGGTAAACTCTACGGGTTGATTCACGATTCCGGAATCCATATAATATGTAATACATACGCACCCGTAGCTCAGGTGGATAGAGCGGTGGTTTCCTAAACCGCGTCTTGGGGGGGTTCGAATCCCTCCGGGTGCACCATTACTTCCTCGTAACCATGCGGGTTCCCGGGTTGCTCGGGGATCCGCGCTTATTGTCGGTGGGGTGTTTTTTTTGATCCGCCGCGGCCCGTTTTTTCTTTGCCGCGTCGGTACGCGGTTCAATCGCGACAAAACGCGGGCAGTACACGACTTCGACATACGCCGGTTGTTTGCAGGAAAGTTCCCTGCATAGCTTGCAGCGGGCGGCACAATCATAAACGAGTTCCAGTTGTTCCGTTTCCAGTACCCGGTGCATATCGTCACCCTCCTATTCCAGGATTACACGCATATTTCTTGCTTGCGGGGGCGAAATCCTCTTTTCAGTGCTATGGCAATTTAAATCCTGTCGTTTGAAGGGTTAGGGTGGTGACCGGAATTGGAACACGAGATCTTCATGCGGGAAGCGCTTGCGGAAGCGAAAAAAGCGGCGGAGTGGGGAGAAGTGCCGATTGGCGCCGTGGTGGTGCGCAACGGACAGATCATTGGTCGCGGGCATAACATGCGGGAAACATGGAAGGATCCCACCGCCCATGCGGAAATGCTGGCGCTTCGCGAGGCGAGCCGGACCCTGGGCGGATGGCGGCTTGCGGGGTGCAAGCTGTACGTTACGCTGGAACCCTGTCCGATGTGCGCCGGAGCAATTCTGTTGTCACGCGTTGACGAGGTGGTGTTTGGCGCCAAAGAACCAAAATTCGGGGCTGCCGGTTCGATCGTCAATCTGATCGAAACGGACCGGTTCAATCACCGACCACAACTTACCTCTGGCATCCTGGCGGAGGAGTGTGGTATGATACTGAAGGAGTTTTTTCGGGAACGCCGCAAAACGAAATAATTTTGTGAAGAACAACATGTGAATCCGCCATGTCCGAGAACCATTAACTCAGGCCGGGTCCTGTGCGACGAAAACTCCTGAACCGTGTCAGGTCCTGACGGAAGCAGCACTAAGGGAATCTTTTCGTGTGCCGCAGGGGTGCCTGGCCTGAGCTAATGGCTTTCACAAACGTTGCCGTCCGGGTGAACGGATGGCCCGTATGGGCTGAGCGGTCGATGCGAACAGGTTGGCATGGCGATTGGAAACCGTCCTTACACAAGAAGGGCGGTTTTTTCGTTTCAAGTTTTATTTCCTTTTGTTCGCGAGTCCGTATATGGTAATCTATAGATAGTATGCTCATAGGAGGGGTCGCATGTCGTACATTGCCTTGTACCGGGAATGGCGTCCGCAATCCTTTTCAGAAATGGTCGGGCAAGAGCACGTGACCCGAACGCTGCAGAATGCGCTTCGCACAAAGCGGTTCGCGCATGCGTACCTGTTCTCCGGTCCGAGAGGGACGGGGAAAACCAGTGCGGCGAAAATTTTTGCAAAAGCGATCAATTGCGAGCACGGTCCCACGGATGAGCCCTGCAACGAATGTGCGGCCTGTCGCGGAATCACCGCAGGCTCCATTATGGACGTCGTGGAAATCGACGCCGCTTCCAACCGCGGGGTCGATGAAATCCGCGATCTGAGGGAGCAGGTGAAATATGCGCCTACGGAAATCCGTTATAAAGTATATATTGTCGATGAAGTTCACATGCTGACCACGGAAGCGTTCAACGCCTTGTTAAAAACATTGGAAGAGCCGCCTCTGCATGTAGTGTTTATATTGGCGACAACCGAACCGCACAAGCTTCCGGCCACCATTGTTTCGCGCTGCCAGCGGTTTGATTTCCGGAGGATTTCCGGCCGTCAGACCGTGGAGCGGTTGCGGTATATCGCAAACCAAAAACAGATTGCGGTGGATGACGATGCGTTGTGGATGGTCGCTCGCGCCGCTGAAGGCGGCATGCGGGACGCGCTGTCGATTTTTGACCAGGTGATCTCGTTTGGCGGAGACAAAGTCACGGCGGACTCGATTGTCGCTTTGGTCGGTGGAGTCCGGGGCGATGTCCTGGCCGAGCTGGCACGTTCGATTGCCGGCAAAGAGGTTCAGCAAGTTCTCCGGATCGCGGGAAATCTGATCGAAGACGGAAAAGACCCCGGGCAGATCCTGCACGATCTCACGATATATTTTCGGGATCTCCTAATGTACAAAACCGTTCCGGGTCTGGAGGAAATCCAGGATCGGGTTCTGTATGACAAGGCGTTTCCGCAAACGGCCGACTTGTTCAGCGAATCCCGGTTGATTTCGATGATTGACCAGATGACCGCCACCGCGCAAGAAATGAAGTGGCACAACCAGGGGCGGCTTTTGTTGGAAATGCTGCTGGTGAGGCTTTGCAAAACGGAACCGGCCGATGTGAAAGACCTGATCCGCCGGATCGAGGAACTGGAGCGCAAGCTTGCGGAAGGAACGTTCCCGCTGCCGTCCGCAACCAAACAACCGGCCGCGCCCGGCAATGCAAACGCCGGATCGGCTCCCGCACCGCGACGGAGCGAATCTGTTGAAAAACCGCCCGCCCGCCCGGCGTTGCCGGAAACCAAGCCCGCTGCAACCTCCCGTTCATTGAACAAGCTGCTGCAAAATTCCGATCAGGTGCTGTTCCAGCAGATCGCGAAGGGATGGAATCAAATCCTTGACGAAGTGAAACGGCGAAAAATCACCGCCCAGGCCTGGCTGTTGGACGGAGAACCGGTAGCTGCCGGCGCCGGACATGTAATTGTCGCGTTTAAGAATCAAATTCATCGCGATACGGTGATGAAACCGATTCACAAATCGGTGATTGACGAGGTTCTGTCGGAGTACTTGGGCGAGCCGTCTTCCCTGATGGCGGTGCTGCAATCCGAGTGGCAAAACTACAAACAACAAAGTACGGCAGAATTGGCAAGTGCGTCGGAAGACGATCTTGTCGACGAAGTGATCGGCTTGTTTGGCCGAGAACTCGTGGAAATTGAAGATTAGGGGTGAACCGGATGAAAAACATGAACCAATTGATGAAACAGGCAAAGAAAATGCAGGAGCAGCTCATGAAAGCGCAGGAGGCGCTTGGCGAAAAAACGGTGGAAGGAACGGCGGGAGGCGGTGCCGTAAAAGCTGTTGTCACCGGGCATAAGGTCTTGAAGTCGATCACGATTCAACCGGAAGTGGTGGATTCGGAAGATGTCGAGATGCTGCAGGACCTGATTCTGGCCGCCGTCAACGATGCCATGAAAAAAGCGGACGAACTGACACAAAACGAACTGGGCCATTTTACGAAAGGATTCAACCTTCCATTCTAGAATCGCAGGTAGAGGAGAAACAGCATGTTGTACTATCCGCAGCCGATTGCCGATCTGATCGACGGATTTATGCTTCTTCCCGGAATCGGCCCGAAAACCGCGCAACGTCTCGCTTTTCACGTGCTGAATATGAAAGAGGAAGACGTCATGCAATTTGCCAAAGCGCTGGTCAACGCCAAGCGGCACCTTCATTATTGTTCGCAATGCTGCAACATTACGGATGTGGACCCTTGCCGGATTTGCAGCGACGAGTCACGGGACAAAGAGCTCTTGTGCGTCGTGCAGGACGCCAAGGATGTCGTCGCAATGGAAAAAACGAGGGAATTTAACGGCCTGTATCACGTGCTGCACGGGGCGATTTCCCCGATGGAAGGAATCGGGCCGGACCAAATCCGGATTCCGGAATTGCTCCGCCGGCTGCAGGACACGGACGTGAACGTAAATGAGGTGATTCTGGCCACCAATCCCAATGTCGAAGGGGAGGCCACGGCGATGTATATCTCCCGTCTGTTGAAACCCGCGGGGATCAAGATCACCCGCATTGCACACGGGTTGCCGGTTGGCGGCGACTTGGAGTACGCCGATGAAGTGACGCTCTCCAAGGCGTTGGAAGGCCGCCGCGAAATCTAGCTTGTTCCGCTATAAACGTTGATGGGGAGAGGCTGAAAATCACCGTTTGTTGCAAAAGCGGTGATTTTTTGAAGGAGGAAGAAAATGGACGGATTCAAAGCGGAACCCAAAAGAATTCCGCAATCGAAAGCCAAGACCTTAACCAGAATTTTAAAAAGGATTCTGTTCATTTTCGTTGGAGCTGTTTTCGTTTCGGTGGGACTTGAAATTTTTCTGATCCCAAACCGCATTATCGACGGCGGAATCGTCGGGATCTCTATCATTCTTTCGCACTTGTCGGGGGCGGCAATCGGTCTTTTTCTGTTCTTTCTCAATTTGCCGTTTTTGCTGATCGGTTATAAACAAATCGGAAAGACGTTTGCTTTATCCACGTTGTTCGGGGTAACTGTCATGTCGGTCGGAACGCAGCTTTTGCACCCGGTGCCAAGTTTGACGGAAGATCCGCTGCTCGCTGCCGTATTTGGAGGCATCATTTTGGGAATGGGCGTCGGAATGGTGATCCGTTACGGAGGATCTTTGGACGGCACCGAGATCGTGGCGATCATGGTGAACAAGAAAACCCCCTTTTCCGTTGGCGAAACCGTGATGTTTTTCAATATCTTCATCCTTGGAAGCGCCGGGTTCGTGTTCGGCTGGGATCGGGCGATGTATTCGCTGATCGCGTATTATATCGCGTTTAAGATGATCGATCTTACCATCGAAGGTTTCCAGGAATCCAAATCGGTTTGGATCATAAGCGAAAACTACAGAGAAATCGGGGAAACGATTCTTGCCCGTTTGGGACGCGGCGTAACATACTTGAACGGCGAAGGCGGATACACCGGGGATGACAAAAAAGTCGTTTTCTGCGTGATCACCCGCCTCGAAGAAGCGAAGCTGAAATCCATTGTCGAAGAGGTAGACCCGTCCGCGTTTCTTGCGATCGGCACGATCGCGGAAGTGAGAGGCGGACAGTTTAAAAAGCGCAACATTCATTAACGGGTATGGCCGTAAAATCGGTGGCATATTTTTGCCCGAGCCCGCTTATACTCTACTGTCACGGTGTTCATAGAGTGGTAGGTGAAAAGGATGAGCGGGAATACGTTTTGGAACAAGTGGAAGACTTGGCTGGATGCGGACGGCCAGCGGGAACCCACGGAAGAGGAAAAGTTTTTTACGGAACTGCGGGAGGCGCATAAAGAATGGGTGCTGGCCCGGCAGAGAATCGATTTGCTGACCGATCCCGAACTGATTGACCATGCGATTTACGTGTTGGAAGCGGCTGAGAAAAAATACAGTTTCTACTTGCGGAGGGCTCGGGAAAAGGGATATCGAATCGACATTCCATATCCGCGAGCGATGTGAGGGACGCGTGCCGGCGCGTCTTTTTTGTTGGCGTCTGCACCTATTGAAAAAATTTTCTAGTATCCCGCAAACTCCTGTTGTAATAATTTTTTATAGCTGTTATACTTATAAAAAACAGATCAATCAGTCGATCCAGCCGACGTAAAACGCTATTTTTAAAGGGTTTTGTCGATCTGTACCAAAACAGAACCAGACAGTTATCATCTGTTATAGAATCTGTAGCAATCGAATCCGAGGGTTGTTTTGATTCCGGAAACAGCATCGGCATCAAGGAGGGGTTAGAAGTGTTGACACAAACAAAACTGACCAAAAAGAACGAATTGGGATTGTTTGAGATTCGACTGGAATCGATCGGGGGTTTGGGAGCTAATCTTGCCGGCAAGATGCTGGCGGAAGCCGGGGTCGTCAATCTCGGGCTGAACGGGTCCAATTTTTCCTCTTACGGTTCGGAGAAAAAAGGGTCGCCCGTGAAAGCCTTTATCCGGTTTTCCGATCCGGACACCAACATGCGCGCAGCCTCTCCGATTGAAGAACCGCATGTGGTGGGCGTGTTCCACGAAGCTTTGCTGAAAACCCAAAACTGCATTTCCGGCTTGCAGGCAGACGGGATTCTGGTGGTGAACACGACAAAAACCCCCGACGAAATCCGGGAACTGTCCGGTCTTGAGACGGGAACCGTCGTCTGTGTCGATGCGCTTGGCATCGCGGTTGAAGAGAAAACCCGCGTCAATACGGCAATGTTGGGAGCGCTGTGCCGGGAAGTCGATTTTCTCGATCCGGAAGCGGTCAAGGCGATCATCCGGGACACGTTTGCGAAAAAATATCCGGCGCTGGTGGAATCAAACCTCCGCACGTTTGACCGCGGCTATACGGAAATTACGGTCAAAAAATACGAACCGCAGCCGGGCGCAAAACCGCAACCTTTTGTTCGTCCTTTGCCGGTGCTCGGCTATGAAACCCAACCGATGGGCGGGACCATCACAAATCCCGGCAACTCGATCCTGAAAGACCTCAGCGCTTCGCGGCAGGGATTTTTGCCGGCGTTTAACCGGGAAGTCTGCATTCACTGCGCGGCTTGCGATCAGGTTTGCCCCGATTTTTGCTTCGTTTGGGCGCCGGAAGTCGACAAAAAAGGCAACGTGCACCAGTTCCTGCAAGGAATCGACTATCAATACTGCAAAGGATGCCAGAAGTGTGTGGAAGCATGTCCGACGGAAGCGCTGACGACGCTGCGTGAAGTCGACAATTATGCGGCAAAACACCAAGTGAAACACAAGTTTAACATTGCCTGATTCAAGCGGAGAGGGATAAGGAGGGTTTCTCATGGCTTTGAAAGAGAAGGATCTGCAAACACACCCGGCCCCGACAACTGCCGGTGTCGATCAAGTCGTCGATTTTCGTTCCGGAAACGAAATGGCGGCCCGAGCGGCTGCCCAAATCAATTATCATATCATGGGGTATTTCCCCATCACCCCTTCCACCGAAATCGCCGAATATCTCGATGAGATGAAAACGGAAGGCGAGCACGACATCGTGCTGATTGCGGCTGACGGCGAGCACGGTTCGGCCGGGATTTGTTACGGGGCGGCCACTGCCGGCGGGCGCGTGTTTAACGCTACTTCCGCAAACGGATTTTTGTACATGCTGGAACAATTGCCGGTGCAATCGGGAACCCGTTTTCCGATGGTGCTGAATCTGGTAACCCGTTCCGTGTCCGGGCCGCTTGACATCCGCGGCGACCATTCGGATTTGTATTACGCTTTGAACGTGGGATGGCCGATTCTGTTGGCGAAAGACCCGCAGGCGGTCTATGACATGAACATTATGGCTTTACGCGTCGCGGAACATGCCGAAGTCCGCTTGCCGGTGATCGTCGCTTCGGACGGGTTCTTCACTTCCCACCAAAAGCGCCGCGTTCAGTATTTCGGCAACCGGGAAATCGTGCAAAATTTTGTCGGCCCCACTCCGAAAGGCTATGTCGATTCTTTGGATACATCGAATCCTGTAACGATCGGCCCGTACATGAACGATCCCGACTTTATCAACAACAAGTATCAGCAGTCGGTCGCCATGTACAACGCGGAAAGGGTATTCCTCGAAGTGGCGGAAGAATACGCGAAAATCTCCGGCCGCAAATACGGTCTGCTTGACCTGTACCGGATGGATGACGCGGAAGTGGCGGTGTTTCTGCTCAATTCCGCAAGCGACACGGCGAAGGATGTGGCCGACAAGCTCCGCAAACAGGGAGTGAAAGCTGGCGTGATTGCGCCGAATATCATCCGGCCGTTCCCGAAACAGGCGATTCAGGAAGCGTTGAAAAACGTCAGGGTGGTTTTGGTCGGCGAGCGGGCAGACTCATACGGCGGGCATGGCGCAAACCTGACGCATGAAGTGAAAGCCGCTCTGCAGGAAATCAAGGCGGATACGCTCGTTCTTTCCCGCGTGTACGGCCTTGGCGGAAAAGATTTCTACGCGGACGACGCGGAAGCGTTTTTCCAAATGTGCATGGACGCCATGAACGGCAAAGACGTCAAGTTGTTCGATTACTTTGGCCATACGCCCGGCAAGGCGGAACTGGCTCCGAAGCGGGTCTTGAAGCCGCTGACGAAAGAGGAAACCACCGGTTTTGTGACAGTGACAAAGGATGAACAAACAGGCGAACTGAAAGTCAAGATCCCGCCGCTGCGCGCATTGACGGCAAAAGCGAAGAGGATTGCTCCGGGTCACGGCGCATGCCCCGGCTGCGGAATCTTCCCCGGTCTCGAAACCTTCTTCAAGGGAATCGAGGGAGATGTGGTGGTTCTCTATCATACCGGCTGCGCGATGGTCGTCACAACAGGGTATCCGTATTCTTCGCACAAAGTGACGTATATCCACAACCTGTTCCAAAACGGCGCCGCAACGCTTTCCGGTGTGGTCGAAATGTTCTGGGAGCGCAAACGCCGCGGCGAACTGGAAGTGAGCGACGATATCACGTTTATCATGATTACCGGCGACGGCGGCATGGATATCGGGATGGGTCCCTCCATCGGCGCGGCTCTCCGCAACCATAAAATGATCATTCTGGAATACGACAACGAGGGCTATATGAACACCGGCGCCCAGTTGTCCTATTCGACCCCGCTGGGGCACATGACGTCCACGTCCAATGTCGGCGGCAAACAGGGCGGGAAACCGTTCCATCACAAAGATACGCCGCAAATCATGGCGGCCACCAATATCCCGTATGTGTTCACAGGCACGGAGGCGTTCCCGCAGGACCTGATCAAGAAAGCGGCGAAGGCTCAATGGTACGCGAAAAACGAAGGGATGGCCTACGGCAAAATCCTGATCTCCTGTCCGCTCAACTGGAAAGCGGCCGACGAAGCCGGCAACAGGATCGTCGCCAACGCCGTGAACACCTGCTTCTTCCCGTTGTATGAAGTGGAGCACGGGGTTACGAAAATCACCTATGACCCGGAGGAAAAAGGAAAACGCGTTCCCGTGTCGGAATGGCTGAAAATGATGGGCAAAACGAAACATCTGCTGCGTCCCGAATACGCGGAATCCCTCAAAGCGTTTGAAGACGAAGTGGAACGCCGCTGGCGGCGCTTGAAAGCGAAACACGAAAACCCGTATCTGTAAAACCCGAAAAAAGCGGTCATAGCTTGTCTGAATCCGTCATAGGATGGAGTAGGACAAGGAGGGGGAAGGATGAGCACGCTTCAAATCGCGGGATGGGCCTTGGGCGGATTGGCGGCGGTTTATCTGTTGTTCCGGGTGATTGGCCAGCAGGGCGCCCTGCTGGCCGGCATCGGCAAAGCCCTTTTGTTTGGGGTGATCGGATTGTATCTGTTGAATCTGGCGGGGCAATACATTCAACTTCATATCCCGATCAATCCGCTGACGGCGTTGTTGGCAGGATTGCTCGGCGTACCGGGGCTGGCGGCTTTGATAGCGATCCAGTTGTGGATCTTGGCCTGACCGCCTTCACCCACTGGCCGGCTTTTTCATAGGATAGGGTATAAAAACCGGAAAATTTGCCCTACACTGATGCTAGATGAAAGAGTCGGAAAGTGGTGATGCTGGTGAGCGAGACTCAACATGCGCCCGTTTGTATCGTGTGCAGACAACCGAAAACGGAGGGCATCCGGATCCGGGAGCAGTTTATTTGCGTTTCGTGTGAACGGGAGATCGTGCAGACCGATGTCGGGGATGCGAAATACCCTTTTTATATAGAGCGCATGAAGCGGATCTGGCTGGACCGGATTTCGTAGGAACATGGCAGCCGGAATGCCTCTCCGATTCGGCACTGAACCGAACACAACCCAGTCGACAGGAGAAGACAAGAGAGTGGACAATCACTCTCTTTTTTGCGTACGGAAACCATGCACCCCAATAAATTTTACGAATATTTTACCAAAGTATCTATTGACCAATTGTTCACCGACAAGTAAAATTTTACAAAGAAATTTATTTCTACCCATTCTGACATAATTTGCAGGAATTTGTCACCTGCGCTTGGGGGTGGTAAGGAAAATCGACCGGGGTGTGCATAAGACGCCGAAAATTTTATGCGAGTGGGGGAGGATTTTATGAGGAAAATCAGCAAAGCATTGGCTGCCACATTGGCGCTGTCCACTTCATTGGCGCCGACTGCGGTACTGGCATCGTCCGCGAACGAAGCAGCCACTGTTGCAGAAAAAAATACGGGGGGGGGGTATTTTAACGACCTGAATCTTGCGGGTGCCTGGGCGCAGGAAGCGATTGTAAAAGCAAAACTGCTCGGATTGGTCAGCGGTGACCCGGACGGCAAATTCCGCCCGTTGGACACTGTCACCCGGCAGGAAGTGGCGGCGATTTTGACAAGAGTCCTCAAACTGAACCTCGAACCAACCACATCTTCATTCTCCGATGTTTCTTCTGCCGACTGGGGCTTCCAGGCGATTGAAGCCGTACATAAAGCGGGGCTGATGTTCGGTTACGAAGACGGTTCCTTCCATCCAAACGACCAAATTACCCGTGAAGAATTGGCGGCTGTTCTCGTTCGGGCAGTCAAAGGCGACGCCAGAGGGAAGGGCGCCAACCTGACCGTGGCTGACAAGGATAGGATCAGCGATTGGGCGAAAGACGTTGTGCAGGCTGCAATTGAATTGGGATTGATGAAAGGGGATGGGACAAACTTCAACCCCCTAAACAAGGTGCAGCGTCAGGAAATTGCGGCTGTGGCGGTCAGACTGGCGGAAAAAGTGGGGGCATATGCCGTAATTGAAAGCGTGGCGGACAATGCCGTTACCATCAACGGGACAACGTATCAAGTGGCGGATCGCGTGAAAGGAATTTTGAATCAAAAGAACGCTGCAATCCTTAAAAACGCAAAAATCAAGTTTGAAGCCGAGAATCGCGTTCTTGCCAAAATCGCCTACCTGGAGCTTACAACCGGCGGAACACCGGCTGCCGCGGGCAGCCAGGAATTCAGCGGAAATCTGGCTCTGGACGGAAACAACGGCACGATTGACGGGGACGTAAAGGTCAGCGCCAACTATGTCACGCTCAAGAACTTAACCGTTGCCGGAAACTTTGAGATCGGGAAAGAACTGCAAAACGATTTCTATTCCAACAACCTGAAAGTTGCAGGCAAGACCGTAATCAAGGGCGGCGACCCGAATACGATTGTATTCGAAAACGCCGCTCTGGGAGATGTTGCGATCAGTAAGGAAGATGTACGTGTAGAACTAAAAGGAAATACCGCTATTGGAGAGATTACGGTCACGTCAAATTCGACTATTACGGCGGATGCGGGCATTACCATCCCGAAAGTGACCGTGCAGGGGGAAACTGGCAAGGTAGAGCTGAACGCGAAAATTGAAAAGCTCGAAGTGGCAAACAAGGACGTCAAGCTGGACATCAAGACCGGAAGCAAAATTGAGAACCTTGTCCTTCCCCAAGGCGTAAAAGCAAACGATATCATTCAAAACTACGATCAGGTCAAAAATCAGATTGCAAAAGTGGACGGCACCCCGACAACCACATCCACAACCACGACCGGAGGTGGCGGAGGCGGTGGCGGCGGATCAAGCACGCCGACCAAATACGCCGTAACCGTAGCCTCAGTAGTAGGCGGGACAGCTGGTGTAACCGCAGACAAAACAACTGCGGCAGCAGGCGAGACCGTAACCGTAACCATTGCCAATATCGAAGCCGGCAAACAGTTTAAATCCATCACGGTAAAGGGTGCGGATAACCAGGCAGTCGCCACAACAGAAGTAACACCAGGTGCGACATACACCTTTACCATGCCTGCCAAAGCAGTGACGGTAACGGTGGAAGTAGAGCCGACTGACAGCACACCGCAGAACAGCAGCATCAATCCGACCGCGGCTACCTTCGACAAGTACACACCGGCCGATGTAAC
>NZ_JBZCSF010000013.1:0-96490 GCF_058273125.1 Effusibacillus sp. SKA8
GATCAGCCCGTCGTTCGTCTCCAAGCCTAAAACGGGGATGAATGATGGCATGGTCCTCCGTTTTAGGATACGCAACAAATCCTTACACGGAGGTTGAATTTATGAAAAATCAGGTGTTCGGGGCCTTGTGCCTGTCTTTGGCAGCCAGTATCTGGGGCGGCATGTACGTGGTCAGCAAATATGTGCTGGAGTTCATTCCGCCGTTTACTTTGCTCTGGTTGCGGTATGTCATCGCGTTTTTGGTATTGGCGGTTACCCTGTTTTCCGGCGGACGTTACAAGGTCGCTAGAGGGGACTGGCCGCTTTTCGCCAAGATCGGGTTTGTCGGGTATTTTGTTTCGGTGGGTGCGCAGTTTAACGGAACGAAATTGTCCGACGCCCATACCGGAGCCTTGATCACGTCGGCGTCTCCGGTGTTCATTCTGCTATTTGCCCGTCTGTTGCTGGGAGAACCGTTGACGCTTCGCAAGATCGTTTCCCTTACGGTGTCCACGTTTGGCGTGGTGACCGTTATTGGCTGGGGAATGCAGGACGGAAACAGCCTGTGGGGCAACCTTTTCCTGTTGGTGGCCGCGGTTACGTGGGCTTTGCTGTCGGTTTTTGCCAAGGAAGCGTCCCAACGGTATCCGGTGCTGGCGATTACAACTTACGCCCTGTTTTTTGCGATCATTTTCACAACCCCTGTGATGATCTGGGAGATCAGGGGAGAAAGCGTTGCCGTCCCCTCGCAACCCCTGGTCTGGTGGGGCGTTCTCTACCTTGGAATCGTGTCCACGGCGGGCGCCTTCTTCTTGTGGAACAAGGGGATGGAATTGATGGACGCGGGAGCCGGTTCTCTGTTTTTCTTTTTCCAGCCGGTTGTCGGGTCGTTTTTGGGGTGGCTCCTGTTGGGGGAGCGCCTGGACTGGAACTTTTTCATCGGTGGGATACTGATCGCGGCCGGGGTGATCATGGTGACCGTTCAGCCGGGAAAAGCGCGAATGTCAAGGCAGCCGTCAAACCCAACCTGACACGTCAATCGCAACAAACGTTTTGTTCCGGTGAAGTTGCCGCCGTGCCCCCGTTGTATTAGAGTTATGGCAAACGGAAGAACAAGGTGATGGCATGGAAGTTTTGGTGCTTACGGCGGTCGGGGCGGCGATTGGCTTCGGCACAAACCTGATCGCGATCGTCATGCTGTTCCGGCCATGGCGGGAATGGAGGATGTTCGGGCTGCGAGTCCCCCTAACTCCCGGTCTGATACCGAAGCGGCAACCGGAAATCGCGCAAAAATTGGGCGAGGTTGTGGAGGAACACCTGCTGACGGAAGAGGGGGTGGCTTCCTCGCTCCACCGGCCGGAATGGGTGGCGGATACGCGGGATCGCGTACTGGCGTGGCTGGAGTCGGCGCTTGCGAAGGATCGGGCCGTTCGCGAACTCGTCGGCAAGCTGACCGGGTGGAATGAGGAAACGCTTTCCGAACAAGCGGAAAAATGGCTGCGTTTCGTAGTTGCGACCCGCATATTGCGGGAACTGGAAACGAAACGGGTGGGCGACTTGCTGCCTCCCGCCGTGCAGGAACAGGTGGAAGCTCAAGTCGGGGAATGGGCCGGGAAGCTGCTCAATCACGCGGCCTGCTGGGTGGATTCGCCGTCCGCCAGGCGGTTGATGGCCGCCGCGATTCGGGAACGGTTGGAGAGCGGAGGAGTGATCGCGCGGGTGGCGAACGTTTTTGTGCGGGAGGACAAGCTGGTCGACGAACTGGTTCCCCATCTGAAAAATTGGCTGAGGAGCCAGGCCGTCCTCCATTTTGTGCGGGACAAGCTGCAAGCGGAGTGGAAGGCCTTTCTCGACTGCAACGCGAAAACGGTCCTGGTTTCCGTGTTGAATGTGGGTGAGGACGGAGGGTTGGAGCCGAACCCGGAATCCGGTCCGCATGTCGTTGGCGAAATCGTGCAAGCGGCGGTTGAGAAAGCATTGAGTTTCGATGTGTACGAATTCTTGCGGGCAAACCGCTCCCGTGCGGCCGATTGGCTGGACTGTCTTTTGGCGGGAATCCGGCGGTCTTCCGTCGAATGGGCGGCGCCCGTTCTCCGGTCGCTTGACATCCGGGGGATCGTGGAGCGGCAGGTCGCCGCGTTTCCGATTCCGAAACTGGAAAGACTGGTGGTCGGCGTGGTCAAAAAAGAATTGCAAATGATCGCGTGGCTGGGGGCCCTGCTCGGTGGACTAATCGGTTTGATTCAGGCATTATTAATAATGGGGTGGCAATAAAAACCGACAAGTGAGGAGGCGGAATCGGTATGAAGCTTACGTTTCACGGGCATTCGTGTTTCCTTGCGGAAGCCGGCGGCAAATCGGTGATCATCGATCCGTTTTTGACGGGGAATCCGAAAGCTGTCGCCAAAGCGGAAGATATCAAAGTGGATGCCGTACTCGTCACGCATGGACACAGCGACCATCTGGGTGACGCGATCGACATCGCGAAACGCAACAACGCTCCGATTATTGCGCCGTTTGAGTTGGCGGCGTACTGTAGCGGGAAAGGGGCTCCGGTCCATCCGATGCACTTGGGAGGGGCGCATGAATTCGAGTTTGGCCGCGTCAAATTGACGATCGCGTTTCACGGATCGGGCGTGGAAGAGGACGGAAAGGCAATCTATGCGGGCAACCCGTGCGGATTTTTGTTGACGATGCAGGGCAAAACGTTCTATCACGCGGGGGACACGGCGTTGTTCGGGGATATGAAGCTGATTGGCGAATTGAATAAAATTGACGCGGCGGCATTGCCGATCGGGGACAATTTCACGATGGGACCGGATGACGCGGTGATTGCGGCCGGTTGGATCAAAGCCCGGAAAGTAATCGCGATGCACTATAATACGTGGCCGTTGATCGAGCAGGATGCGGCGGCGTTTGCGGCCCGATTGCAGCCTGCCGGTATTGAGGGGATTGTGTTGCAACCGGGACAGTCGGTTGAAGTGTAAAAAAGCGATTCCTGGAGAAAATCGTTTTCAGGTGATAACGGGCAGCCGGCCTCCTGTTGGAAGCCGGCTGTCTTGTCAATGCTTGGTCACCAGATTGATCATCATGCGGGCCAGATTGTGTTTCTGATCGGGATTTGTGTCCCACAGTTGTTTCAAAAGACGCTCTTGCGGATTTTGCGGGTCGACCTTGTTGGCCAGGTATTCGCCCATTTTTACGGCGACACTTTCAATCTGTTCCTCCGACAAACCGGCTTGTTTTGCCTGCTCCACACGATCGCCCAGAAATTCTCTCCAACGGTCGAAATTGTCGAGTACCGACATGCTAAAATCCCTCCAGCAATGAGATGATTTGGATTCTCCACAGGTTTACTTTTTCTCGCCGACGGAAAATCTATTCACGGATCCGGCTTGTCACGAACCCGGCTTGTGAAACGAATCACAAAAAGTCATAGTATTGTAATCGTTATGTAACACATCTGTAACATAGAAGAACTATAATAAAATTACGACATAACCCCCTTTCTATTTTGTGGCTGGAGCCACCTTTTTTTTGCCCTTTTTGCGGAAACGGGCATACTTGTCCGGTTTGCTTCATACAATGTGCCAACGCATAGTTCGAGAGGTGGGCTGTATGAAACGGAAACGGGCGGCACGTTCGTTTGTGAAAATGGGGTTGGGATTGGCGGTGTTGTTTTATGCCATTCCGCAGCTTCCGGGGCTTTCCTGGTCGGCGGCGGGAATTTTTTCGGCGGTGTGGCTGCTGTTTGGGATCTTGATCGTCGGTGCCAATTTGTATGATTTGATCGGAGTCGACAAAGAGCGGAAGTTTCGCCAACGCCGGCAGCGGGAGTGGGAACGGGAAGTGGTCCGCACGGCGGCCCGTCTCCAGTACAACCGGCGCAGACGGCGGCTGTTGTCGCGCTGACGGCTGGCATTGATTGAAACTCCGGATTATTACAGTGTATAATTATAATATATAACACTGGGTTCGGAGGAGCGACATGTCTGTTACGAAACACGAACAAATCCTTGAATATATTGAAAGTCTGGAAATCGGATCGAAAATCTCCGTCCGGCAAGTCGCGAAACACATGGGTGTATCGGAAGGAACAGCCTACCGTGCGATCAAGGAAGCGGAAGCCCGCGGCATTGCCTCGACCATTGAACGGGTCGGGACGGTCCGCATTGAGAAGCAGCAGAAGAAAAATATCGAACGCCTGACCTACGCGGAAGTTGTCAACATTGTGGACGGCACGGTGCTTGGCGGGGCGAACGGGCTCCACAAAACGCTGCAGAAGTTTGTGATCGGCGCGATGAAAGTCGACGCGATGGTGAAATATATCGACCGCGACAGTCTGTTGATTGTCGGCAACCGCGACCAGGTACACCGGATTGCGCTTGAACAGGGGGCTGCCGTCTTGATTACGGGCGGCTTTGACGCGAGCAATACGGTCAAGGCGCTGGCGGACAAGCTGGAGCTTCCGATCATCTCTTCCGCCTACGACACGTTTACCGTCGCGAGCCTGATCAACCGGGCGATCTACGACCGGCTGATCAAAAAAGAGATCGTGATGGTGGAGGACATTCTGGCGAATCAGCCGGAGCCTGTCGTCATGAGGCCGGACCAGACGGTGAAACACTGGCACGAACTGGTGGAAAAAACGGGACACGCGAGGTTTCCGGTCGTCGATTCGAATATGCGGGTTCTTGGAATTGTCACTTCGAAAGACGTCTCCGGACAGGCGGACGGCACATTGATCGAGAAGATCATGACGAAAAATCCGATCACGGTCACCCCGAAAACGTCGGTTGCTTCCACGGCGCACAAAATGATCTGGGAAGGGATCGAGCTTTTGCCGGTGGTGGACGGGCGCAAACTGGTCGGCGTCGTCTCCCGGCAGGATGTGATCAGGGGGCTGCAGTACAGCCAGAAACAGCCGCACACCGGGGACACCATCAAGGATCTGATCTTGCGTCATTTCCGGGAAGAAAGAAACGACGACAAATCGGTGTCCCTGGTGGGGGAAGTGACCCCGCAGATGACCAACTCGCTAGGCGGCGTTTTGTCCGGGGTTCTGATGACGCTGATCAGCGAGGCGGGAAAACTGGCGATCCGCCGCTTCAAAAACACGGACATGTCGGTTGAAAATGTGACTGTATTTTTCATGAAACCGATCCAAATTGACTCACAGATCACGATCCGGGCGGAAGTGATCGACATGGGGCGCAAATTCGGAAAAGCGGACATTGAAATCTATTTCGAGGGAGAACGGATGGCAAAAGCGCTGCTGACCGCCCAGGTGTTGGACAGGTAGCGCTGTTTGAAGCCGGACAGACGCAGCTCCCCGGCCCGACAATCGTTCGGGCCGGGGAGTTTTCATTGCGGGGAGGCTTCGGCATTTTCCCGTGCAAGCTCCAGAAACCGTTCAAGCGCCCCGGTCATGAACACATCTTTCCGGCGGATGAACACGGTAGTCACGTTTCCGTATTTTGGCGGAACCGGATGGCAGCGGACCGGATCGCTTTCGGACTTGTTGCCTGCCACCGATTTCGGCAGCAGGGTGACTCCGAGTCCCGCCCTGACGCATCCCAGTATCGCCTCCAGGGTTCCAAATTCCATAATCTTCACGGGCAGGATTCCTTCCCCGTGCAGCCATTGCTCCAGTTTGGCCCGGTAGGAGCAGCCTGGACGAAAGACGAGAATCGTCCGTTTTCTCAGATCCTTCGGGCTTCTTACGGGTGGGTGCGAAGAATCGGTGACCAATACCAGTTCCTCTTCGATAAACGGTTCCTGCAACAATTCCGGATGTTCGACGGGACCGGCGACAAAAGCCCCGTCCAGCGCATATTCCAAAACCGCGTTGACATGCTGTTCCGTGGGACCTGTAACCAGTGTCAAATCCACATCCGGATAGCGCTGGTGGTAGCGGGACAGAAGCGCGGGCAATCTTACGGCCGCCGTCGTTTCCATCGAGCCGATCGCCAGCGGACCGCGCGGCACGGGGGAATATTGCACCGCCTTGCGGGTTTCGTCGACCAGTTGAAAAATTTTTCGCGTGTATTTAAGCAATGTCTCGCCGGCCGGCGTCAGGGTAATCCCGCGGCTGTGGCGGTAAAACAAAGTGGTTTGCAGTTCGGACTCGAGCGCCTGGATGCGTGTCGTGACGTTGGATTGCGTGTAGTTCAGTATCTGCGCCGCCCTGGTGATACTCCCTTCCTGAGCCGCCGCGCAAAAAATCTTCAGATCGCTGATCTCCACAGGTGGTTACCCTCCTTTTGGACACGCCGGGAGTTATCAAGAAAAATGATGGACGCATAAAATTTGAATATTTTACATTTTAGCATCCGACCTCTACGATGGGAATCGGGACCCGGGTTCAAAATTTTTAGGGAAAGGGGTAAACCGCATGACCGCTCCCGGCAAAAAAACGAGGGGGTGGACCGCAGATCATCCCGGTTTTGTCGTGGCTGGAGGGATTTTTGCGTTGATGACGGCCATGGGAATCGGCCGGTTCGCTTATACCCCGATTTTGCCGTTGATGCAAAAGGATTTGCATTTTTCGCAGGCGGTTGCCGGGTATCTTGCTTCAAGCAACTATCTGGGATACCTTCTCGGCGCTTTGCTGGCGGGTGTTGTCAACTGGGGAGACCGCAAGGAATCCTGTCTCAGGTGGAGCTTGTTCGTCAATGTCGTGACCACGGCGGGCATGGGGTGGACGACGGATTTGTCCCTGTGGCTGGTTTTGCGGTTTGTTTCGGGGGTGACCAGCGCCCTGGTTTTCGTCCTGGCGTCGAGTGTGGTGTTGGACGTACTGGTGGCTAGGGGACGGATGTCCGGATCGGGGATTTTCTATGGCGGAGTCGGTTTGGGAATTGCGGCGACAGGTTTGCTCGTTCCCCTGTTTGACAAAGGATTTGGCTGGCGGGGCGCGTGGGCCGGTCTTGTGGTTTGCGGGATTTTGTTCGGCTTTTGCGCGTGGCGATGGCTGCGGGAAGGGCCGGTTGCACCGATGGAGACCCGGGAAGGGCTCGTAGATGCCCGGAGCTCAACACCGGCCGCTTTGTTTTGGCTGATTGCCGCCTACGGGTGCGAAGGTCTGGGATATATTGTGAGCGGCACTTTTCTCGTGGCGATTGTCGATCAAATCCCGCAATTGCAGAGCCTGGCGCCGATGAGCTGGGTACTGGTGGGGGCCGCCGCCGCACCTTCCGCTTTTTTGTGGGCGCGGATTGCAAACAAACGGGGATATGTTCCCGCGTTGATGGCGGCGTATCTGCTGCAGGCGGCCGGGGTTGTACTGCCGGTTGTGTTTCTGCACTGGATCGGGGTATTTCTCGGGGCCCTCCTGTTTGGCGGCACTTTTATGGGGATTACCGCCATGGCGGCCGCATATGCCCGCCAGCTGTCCCCGCAAAACAGCAGCCGTTCGATCGGTTATCTGACCGCCGTTTACGGCACCGGCCAGGTGCTGGGGCCGGCGGCGGCGGGGATTTTGGCGGAGACCACCGGCGGATTTGCCGTTCCGCTCATTCTCGCGGCCGCGGTTTTGCTGACTGGCGCCGGGATTTTGGCAATCTTGCGCAGCTTGGAATCTTTGCCGGAGGGTTCCGGGAACAATAGTTTTTCCGGTGACAATCATTTGGAAAGGAGAATGAGGATGCCTTACGTAAACATCAAGATCACAAAAGAAGGGGCCACTCCCGAACAAAAAGCGCGGCTGATCCAGGGGGCCACGCAACTCCTGGTCGATGTGCTCGGCAAAAATCCGCAGACTACAGTCGTGGTCATCGACGAGGTTGAAACGGACAATTGGGGAATCGGCGGAGAAACCGTGACGGAGCGGCGCAAGCGCGGGCAGTGACCGTTCCTTGCCTTCTTTTTTCGTTTCTTGGTAAAGCGTATATCTATGGCTGATTCTGGAGGTTCTTTCACTCCTTCAAAATCCCCACATGACTGTCCAAATTCCATATCGAGGTAGCAAATTCCTTTTGTTTTGATCAAACAAAACCCCCTGATTTTTCAGGGGGAATTAATAAGCCTCATTTCTTTTCCTTCCACAAACTTCAACCCAAATTTCGAAAGCCCATTATAGAGAGCCTCGATTCGAATGGGAATTTGTGGGTTGGTCTGCAAACTGGAAGCGTTTTTACATGATATGGTAATTATTTCTCGTTTTTGGGCACACTTTCCCCCTCCCCACCAATACGGGCTCTCGCAGTTTCCATTCAGTTTTTTCCCAATTCACTCCAATTGGGCTACCCTTACCATCATCTGCTCCAAGATCCAACGATTGCTGAAAGAGTCAGCGATCTTGAGGATCACGGTCCTGCTGTGACTCACCAATATCCCTGCCACTCGTAGAAAGTCCTGACGGAACCGTTGTATCGTAAACCCTTGGTGGAGGGGATCACAACAGTCTTTCTTGAAGCGTTGAAACAAGTTATAGGTGAAAAGCTTGATGAGCATGTCGACTTCATTGGCTTCAAACTCGGAACTTGCAATCGCATGTATGGAGAACCCGTTCTTGGCTTCTTTGATCGAATTCTCTACACCTGCCCGTTGGTTGTAGAACCGCCAGATATCAATCGGTGACCAATCCAAGTTGGTGACGATCGCTTCATACTCCCAAAGAAAATCGTACAGTCGCAATTGATCCAACTCATAGCGTTCGGCTTTCCGGATTATTACGACACGCCGGGGTTTCTTCCATGTCGTAGCTTGGTAGATCAGTGTGATGCCTTCAATCACGATATCCTCGTCGACGTACCGCTTCCAATGGTTGCAAGAAGAAATCGCATCTTGAAGGCGTTTTGTCCATTTCAGTTTTCCTACATAGCCGATTTGTTTCTGTTCCCAAAACCGGTAAAACTCTTCTCCCCCAAACCCTTTGTCAAATCGGACGTAAGATTAGGGCACTTTTTTAGCAATTTCAAGCTATGCCACTTTCGAAATTCGGGTTAAATTTTTTGTTTCATCGACACTTGATTTTTTTGAAACGGACCATTCTCCCGCATAGTGATTTACCAATCCGCCGCTCTTTGGGCTGGTTGGGTTGTAAATCGCAATCGACACTTCCAATTCCCCCTAATCAAGTTGATAGGTTCTCGGCAATTGGGATACATTCTGTGAACTCTAAGATGTGGGAAAAACATGAAGGCAGGTATGCACACATGGAGTAAAAACAGGAGTAAAAACGGGTCATTCGGGTTGGACGTACAGAGCAATACTCCTGAGTGGAAAACAATTACAGACAATTTCATTTTATCTCATACACAGTGGTGGAAACAAGTAAAAAATGAAATTTTCATATATTTTTTAATATTAATTACTCCAATTTAAAATCTGATACAAACAAAGTGAATGTTGAGCTTTTTGCGATGCATGTTTTTCGATGGCTGTCCTCACAAAATGAGTGGAAAAATGAGTGGAAATCGGTCTAGCGCCATCGCCACTGTCACGCATAGCGCTAGCCCGCATCTCATCTTCATTTTGGCCATGCCGCGTACCGGAATCGGCATCGGTATCCCGGCGCCCGTCAGGCGCTTCGTTCTTGTTCTTGCCTGCCTCTCAACCCTGTTCGTCTGGCTTGCCGGACATCGCAAGTAGCTCAAGATATGATAAAATAATAAAAATCAAACAGATGATCGTATCGGCGTCGCGGTCTCACATTCTGTTGGGAGAGATGGAGTTGCATTCGTTCGTACATCTGCATGTTCATTCCGAATACAGCCTGCTGGACGGCGCCTGCCGGATCGACGCCTTGTTGGACCGCGTGCGGGAGCTTGGCATGACGTCGGTTGCCCTGACGGACCACGGGGTGATGCACGGGGCTGTCGAATTTTACAAAAAAGCGAAAGAGCGCGGACTTCACCCGATTATCGGCTGTGAAGTGTATGTGGCCGGAACGTCGATGCGGGAAAAATCCGGCCGTCAGGACAAACCTTACCACCTCATCCTGTTGGCGGAAAACGAAACCGGCTACCGGAACTTGCTGGCGATCGTTTCAGCCGCCCAACTGGAAGGATTTTACTATAAACCGCGGACGGACAAAGAATTTTTGAACGCTCACAGCGAAGGGCTGATCGCCCTGTCTTCCTGTCTTGGAGGGGAAGTGGCAAGCAAGATACTGCGGGAGGATCTGGACGGGGCTCGCCGGGCGGCGGCCGAGTACAAGCAGATTTTCGGACCGGACCGGTTCTTTGTCGAGTTGCAGGATCACGGCCTGCCGGAGGAAAAACAGGTCAACCAGCACCTGATCCGATTGGCGCGGGAGCTGGAACTCCCGCTTGTGGCGACCAACGATGTGCATTATATCCGTCGGGAAGACGCGGCGGTGCATGATGTGCTGCTTTGCATCCAGACCGGGAAAAGCTTGCAGGACGAAGACCGGATGCGGTTTCCCTGCGACGAATTTTACCTGAAAAGCGGCGAGGAGATGGCGGAACTGTTTCGCCATCTGCCGGAAGCGGTTGAAAACACGCGAAAGATCGCCGAACGCTGCCGGTTGGATTTGAAGCTGGACGAAACGCACCTGCCGCACTTCGATTTGCCGGAAGGGTATGACGAAAACACCTATCTGGCGCTGCTCTGCGAGCAGGGGCTGCAGGAGCGCTACGGCACCCCGACGGAAGAAGCGAAGGAACGGTTGCGGTACGAACTGTCCGTGATCGGGCAGATGGGGTTTGCCGGTTATTTTCTGGTGGTGTGGGACTTCATGAAGTTTGCCCGCGAGCGCGGGATTTCAACCGGGCCGGGGCGGGGATCGGCGGCGGGAAGCCTCGTGTCGTACGTCCTCCGGATTACCGACGTCGATCCGCTTCGTTACAAGTTGCTGTTTGAACGCTTTCTCAATCCGGAACGCGTGTCCTGGCCCGATATCGACATCGACTTCGACTATGAAAGAAGGCAGGAAGTCATTGACTATGTGACCCGCAAATACGGGGAAAACCGCGTCGCCCAGATCGTGACGTACGGTACGATGGCGGCCCGCGCCGCGATTCGGGACGTGGGGCGGGTGATGAGCGTTCCTTTGGCCGAGGTGGACCGGGTGGCCAAACTGGTTCCCCATTCGCTCAGCATGACGATCGACAAAGCGCTTGAAGAGGAAGCGGAGCTCAAGAAGCTGTATGACGCGGACCCAACTGTCAGAAAAATGCTGGACACCGCCAGAGCGATCGAAGGGTTTCCCCGCCACACGTCGATTCACGCGGCGGGCGTGGTGATCGCGAAAGAACCGCTAACGAAATACGTTCCGCTCTTGCGGGGAGCGGACGGGGGTGTCGTCACGCAGTACGCGATGGAAGACCTGGAAGCGGTCGGCTTGTTGAAAATGGATTTTCTCGGCCTGCGGAACCTGACCATTATCGATCACACGATCGAATCGGTCAGGCGGGGCCGCGGTGTGGAAATCGACTTCACCCGCATGGACATGGACGATCCCGCGACTTACGAACTGCTCGCCCGCGGGGATACCGACGGCTGTTTCCAGTTGGAATCGGGCGGCGTCAAGAACGTGCTGCGGGAGTTGAAACCGAGCGACTTTGAAGACATTGTGGCGGTCATCTCGCTGTACCGCCCGGGGCCAATGGAGAATATTCCGGCATACATCGCGGCGAAACACGGCAAGATCCCCGTTTCGTATCCGCACCCGGATCTGGAGCCGATTTTGAAAGATACTTACGGAATCATCGTGTACCAGGAACAGATCATGCAGATCGCGTCCGCGATGGCCGGATTTTCGCTTGGCCAGGCGGATCTTTTGCGGCGGGCGGTCGGCAAGAAAAAGCGGGAAGTGTTGCAACAGCAGCGCGAAATCTTTGTGGCGGGCTGTTTGCGCAACGGTTATGGCGAAAAAATCGCCAACGATGTCTACGATTTGATCGTGCGCTTTGCCGACTACGGATTTAACCGTTCGCATGCGGTGGCGTATGCGGTCATCGCGTACCGGACCGCTTACCTGAAGGCGAACTATCCGGCGGAATTCATGGCGGCTCTGCTCACGTCGTGGCTGCATGCAAGCGGAAAAGTCGCCCAGTACGTGGACGACTGCCGGAAAATGGGAATCGACGTCCTCGGCCCGGATGTCAACGAAAGTTCGTACCGGTTCACCGTGACGGGCGGAAAGATCCGGTTTGCCCTGTCGGCGGTCAAAAATGTCGGAGTTGCCGCAATTCAAACGATTTTGCAGGCAAGGGAAAAAGGTCCGTTTGCCGACCTGCTGGATTTCTGCCGCCGGGTCGACTCGCGTGCCTGCAACAAGCGGGTGATCGAGAGTCTGATTCGCGCCGGAGCGTTCGACTGGACAGGGCGGGGGCGCCGTGCGCTGCTGCTCGCCCTTGACGAAGCGATGGAAAAAGGCGGATTGCTGCAGAAAGAACAGGGTGCGCCACAGATGTCCCTGTTTGGGATGATGGACCATTCAACGGAAACGGCTGCGCTGATCTATCCGGAAGTGGAGGATTTTTCCGAAACGGAACGCCTGGAAGCGGAGAAAGAATTGCTCGGGCTCTATGTGTCGGGGCATCCCCTCGACCGCTACCGGCTCGCCATGTCGCAGCATGCCCGCCACCGCATCGCGGAACTGCAGGAAGCGGAAGACGGCAGCGTGACAACGGTTGCCGGCAGGGTGCGCGAGCTGCGGACGATCCACACGCGGACGGGGCGGACGATGGCGTTTGTCGAACTGGAAGATTTGACGGGCGTTGTGGAGGTGGTCGTTTTTCCGGCGGTGTTTGCCGAGGCGAAAACGGTTTTGCAAAACGAACCGGTCGTACTGGTGAAAGCAAAAGTTCAGATCCGGGACGAAGAAGTCAAATTGTTGGCCGATTCCATCCGGCCTTTGCCGCAGCCGATTACACAGGCAACTGCAGGGACGGAGCCTGCGGAGGAGGCGTCTGCCGACCAAGGAATGAGGCTGCCGGAACGGCCGACGAAGCAGGCGAAACAGACGGCGGAGCAAGCGGGGCCTCCGACGCTGTTTATCAAGATTGAGGCGGACCGGGAAGACCCTTCCCGGCTTCGCACCCTGAAAGCGTGTCTGCTCCGGCATCAAGGCGCGAGCCAGGTGATTCTCTATTACGCGAAAACCAAAACGACGCGGCAAATTACGGAACGTGTCGATGTGAAGCCGGAATTGATCGAAGAGATCGAGCTTCTGATGGGAAGCGGCAGCGTCGCTGTGAAAACATAGTCGGAAATTCGGATCGTTCTCCGACATAGCATGTATTATCCAGACAACTCGGGAGGTAGCACCATGCACGAAAAAATTGTCGCTTTGCTGGAACAACGCGGAGTAACGGTTGACGATATCGTCGAAATCGTATATACCTTGCAAAAACCCTATCACGCGGATCTCGATGTGGAGGAATGCAGGGAAAGCGTGCTTCGGGTTTTAAATAAACGGGAAGTTCAATATGCTTTGTATACGGGGATCGCGTTGGACATGTTGGCCGAACGGAATCTTCTGCCCGAACCCCTGCAAACGATTATGAACGAGGACGAACCGCTGTACGGCGTCGACGAAATCTTGGCGCTTGGCATCACAAACGTGTACGGATCGATCGGTTTGACGTCATTTGGATACCTGGACAAGGAAAAGATCGGAATCATTGCGAAATTGAACGTGAAAGGCAAAGGAATCCACGTTTTTCTCGACGATTTGGTTGCGGGAGTGGCGGCGGCAGCCAGTGCCAGAATCGCCCATCGGGCCAAATCGGCGGTGGAAGAGAGGGATACAGATTTGTGACAAATGTGCGGAAACCCGGCAATGGCCGGACATTTACCATTCCCAGGGGGCAGTCTTGACTCCCTGGTAGTACACCATGTTTTTCCGTGGTATAATTTGAGGACAGACCGCTTTTGGATGGTTGTTTGAAGATGTTTGCAAGCATTATAGGATCCCCTCAGGGTGCCCGGCGCATCACCGGAAGTGCTGTGTCGCTTTGAGGGGAATGTGTAAGGATGGTGTTGTTTGGTGTCTTTACGGGAAGATGCATTGGAATTTCATCGCGTGCATCAGGGGAAACTCGGCGTTGTATCAAAAGTGGAGGTGAAAGATGCCCGCGACTTGAGCTTGGCTTATTCGCCGGGAGTGGCGGAACCCTGCAAGGAAATTCACCAGCAGACCGATCGCGTGTACGAATACACCAGCAAAGGCAATCTGGTTGCCGTAGTCAGCGACGGCACCGCGGTTTTGGGGTTGGGCAACATCGGGCCGGAAGCGGCGCTGCCGGTCATGGAAGGGAAAGCGGTGTTGTTCAAGCAATTTGGTGGCGTCGACGCGGTTCCTTTGTGCCTGAACACAACGGATGTCGACAAGATCGTCGAGACTGTCAAGCTTCTGGAGCCGACATTCGGCGGCGTCAATCTGGAGGATATTGCGGCACCGGCTTGTTTTGCCATCGAAGACCGGTTGAAGCGAGAGATGAAGATCCCCGTTTTTCATGACGACCAGCACGGAACGGCGATCGTCACATTGGCCGGATTGATCAACGCGCTGAAAGTCGTCGGCAAGTCGATGCAGGATATTCACGTCGTGGCCAATGGGGCCGGCGCCGCCGGTATCGCCATCATTAAACTGCTGTTGTCGATGGGGGTCCGGAACATCATCATGTGCGATACGAAAGGAGCTATCTACGACGGCCGTATCGAGGGCATGAACCCGATTAAGGAAATCGTCGCCAAGAATACCAACTATGAAAAGCGGTCGGGTTCTCTGGCGGAAGTTCTTGTGGGAGCCGACGTCTTTATCGGCGTGTCGGTCGGCGGGGCGGTCACCAAGGAGATGGTTCGCTCGATGAATCGCGATCCGATCATTTTTGCGATGGCGAATCCGGATCCGGAGATTTTGCCGGATGAAGCGTTAAGCGCCGGAGCGAAGGTGGTCGGGACCGGAAGATCCGATTTTCCGAACCAAGTGAACAACGTCTTGGCTTTCCCGGGGATTTTTAGGGGCGCTCTCGATGTGAGGGCGACGACCATCAATGAAGAGATGAAGATCGCGGCGGCGTATGCGATCGCCGAACTGATCGGTCCAGATGAACTGCGAAGCGATTATGTGATTCCGCGTCCGTTTGACCCGCGCGTCGCTCCCAGCGTAGCGGCTGCCGTGGCGAAAGCGGCGATGGAATCGGGAGTCGCCCGCATTCATGTGGATCCTGCCGATGTGGCGAGCCGGACGCGGGAAATGTCTGGCATCAAATGAAAAATCAGGATAAACGGTGCCTTTTCTTGCTTCCTTTAAAATGGCTGTGTTATGATGAGTTCAGTTTTTCCAGGGGGTAGGAGGAACTGCCGCTATGTGGACAGTCATTTATATCGCTTCTGGTGAAAAATTGGCCGCAACGATCAAGCGGAAACTGGCAGATGAGGGGTTTCTCGTAAAACTCCGGCAGACCAACATCGCCAAGCAACAGTTTGAAGTTCTGGTTCCCGAATCGGAATTGGACGAGGTGCAAGAGGTGCTGAAGGATATCCTGCATTTCTCCCATTTGCGGCAGTAGGAGGGCGCCACCCGGAAACGACCGGTGACTCAGACAACTTTTGGATTCGCCTTGCCGGTGAGGGTTCTTCGGGCAATAAAGCCTTTTTATTTAAAGAGGTGAAAGAGTGCTTAAGGATCTTTTCCATAAGAAACGCAAATATGCCACCATTACCACGCAAGAACCGGCTGATCGGAGGGAGACCATCCCGGAGGGCATCATGACGAAGTGCAAACAATGCTCCGAATTGTTGATCAGCCGGGAACTGGAAAAGAACTTGAAAACGTGTCCGCGCTGCGGCTACCATTTTCCGATGTCCGCTCAGGAACGGATCGCAGTCACGTTGGATGAGGGGCGTTTTTTTGAGTATGACCAGGGGTTGGCCACGGTGGATCCGTTGCAGTTTGAGGATTACCTCGCCAAGGTCGAACTGGCGCAACAGGCAACCGGACTTACGGAAGCGGTTGTCACGGGCGAAGGGGCGATCGAGGGGCATCCGGTGGTAATCGGTGTCATGGATTCCCGATTTATTATGGGATCAATGGGATCCGTCGTCGGCGAAAAGATTACGCGGGCGATCGAGAGAGCGATCGAGAAACGATATCCGGTGGTCCTGTTTGCCGCGTCGGGGGGAGCCCGCATGCAGGAAGGGATTTTTTCCCTGATGCAGATGGCAAAAACCAGCGCCGCTCTGAAAAAATTGAGCGACGCAAAACTTCTGTATGTTTCCGTATTGACGCATCCCACGACGGGAGGCGTCAGCGCTTCCTTTGCGAGCCTGGGGGATATCAACATTGCCGAACCCGGCGCATTGATCGGGTTCGCCGGCCGGCGCGTGATCGAGCAAACCATCCGGCAAAAATTGCCCGACGATTTTCAGACTGCCGAGTTCCTTTTGAAACACGGGATGATCGACAGGGTCGTGCCGCGCAAAGAAATGAGGCAAACGTTGGGGAAGATCCTGGATATTCACGCGGGGGGTGTTCGTCATGGCCAATGAACTGCAATTTGAAAAGCCATTGACAGAACTCCGCGCCAAGATCGAAGAACTGCGCAGGTTCACCGAGGAAAAGGGAATTGACTTCTCCGACGAAATCGCCAAGTTGGAGCGGAAGGCGGCCGAATTGGAGCAGTCGATCTACGGGGAACTGACGCCCTGGCAAAAGGTGCAGATCGCCCGGCATGCGGAACGGCCGACGACGCTCGATTACATCCGCGGCATCTTCACCGATTTTATCGAACTGCATGGGGATCGCACGTTCGGCGACGACCCGGCTCTGGTCGGCGGCATCGCGAAACTGGACGGCATCCCGGTGACCGTCCTGGGGCACCAGAAAGGGCGCGATACGAAAGAAAACATTTACCGCCGTTTCGGCATGCCGGAACCGGAAGGATACCGCAAGGCTCTCCGTCTGATGAAGCAGGCCGAAAAGTTTGGCCGCCCGGTGATCTGCTTGATCGACACGTCCGGGGCTTACCCCGGAATGGCGGCGGAAGAGCGGGGCCAAAGCGAAGCGATTGCCAGGAATCTGATTGAAATGGCCGGCCTGAAAGTTCCCATCGTGTGTGTGGTCACAGGGGAGGGCGGTTCCGGCGGGGCGCTCGCGCTGGGTGTCGGCGACCGTATTTTTATGCTGGAACATGCCGTCTACTCGGTGATTTCGCCGGAAGGGGCAGCCGCGCTTTTGTGGAAGGACGCTTCGCAGGCGCAGCGGGCTGCCGAAACCATGCGGATTACGGCGCAGGACCTGCGCCGTTTCGGGATTGCCGACGGTGTGATCGAGGAGCCGCTGGGCGGCGCCCAGAAAGACCCGGAGACAATGATCGCCCGCGTCAAGGAATACGTGCTGGCTGCCGTTAAGGAATTGTCGCTGCTGACGGAAGAAGAACTGGTTGCAGCGAGATACCGCAAATACAAGGCGATCGGCCGTTACAAAGAAACCTTGCAACCGGTCGCACTGGCGGGGGAAATCGCGCAAAAATAAGTTCACGAGGAGTGTGCTTCTCGAAAAATAAGCACCTTCTCTTTTTTGCAGTATCGGGACAAAAAGTGTCCCTCCGGGACGGCATTTCTGGCGTGGTGTTGTGTGAGTTCTCCGCGGAAGGCGGGGAATGAATTTTGGCACATAACGTCACTGTCGCGGGCCGATTTCGAGTACAATAAAGGTTGGGAGGTTTTGGGCTATGAAACGAATCGGAGTGTTGACCAGCGGCGGGGATTCACCCGGCATGAACGCGGCAATTCGCGCCGTCGTAAGGAGCGCGATTTATCACGGCATTGAAGTTGTGGGCGTCAAGCGGGGGTATCACGGGTTGATTACCGGCGAAGTGGTGCCGATGGATCTCGGGTCTGTCGCTGATATCATTCATCGGGGCGGCACGATTTTATTTACGGCCCGGTGTGAAGACTTTAAAACAGAGGCTGGACAGGCCAAGGCGATTTCGACCATTCGCGAACACGGAATCGATGGGATGGTCGTGATCGGAGGGGACGGTTCCTATCGGGGTGCCAACGTTCTCACGCAAAAAGGGATCCCGACGATCGGGTTGCCGGGAACCATTGACAACGACATTCCTTGCACCGATTTCACCATCGGATTCGATACCGCCATCAACACGGTCATCAACGCGATCGACAAAATCCGGGATACCGCCACATCCCACGAACGGACGTATGTCATCGAAGTGATGGGGCGCAATGCGGGCGATATTGCGCTTTGGGCCGGAGTGGCAGGCGGCGCGGAATCGATTCTGATCCCGGAAGAACCCGTGAACATCGACAGCATGGTGGAGAAACTGAAACGCGGCGCCGCCCGGGGGAAGCGGCACTCGATCATTCTGGTTGCGGAGGGGACCGGCAAGGGGTTTGAGATCGGTCAGCAGATCCGCGAGAAAACCGGTTGGGAAACCCGTGTGACGGTACTCGGGCATATCCAGCGGGGAGGATCGCCGACCGCATTTGACAGAACGCTTGCCTCCCGGATGGGATCGATGGCGGTCGATCTTTTGATGAAAGGCGATGGAGGCAAAGCGGTGGGAATCGTGGGTGGAGTCCTGCAAGCGAATGAGATTGGCCGGGTATTGGCGACTCCCCGAAAGCCCAACATGTCCCTGTACTCGCTCGCTTCAATTCTTTCTATTTAACGGAAACTGAAACAGGTGCAAAACGGCACGGGGCTTCGGAGGGGAGCGCCAGGTATTGTGCCGCTTTGCCGGGATCAGGTGGGAGGTAAAAGATGAGACGCACGAAAATTGTATGCACGATCGGTCCGGCCAGCGAGTCGGTGGAGGTGCTGACATCTCTGATTCAAAACGGCATGAACGTTGCCCGGCTCAATTTTTCGCACGGCACCTACGAAGAGCATGCGGCGCGCATCCGCAACATCCGCGAAGCTTCCCGGATCGCGGGCAAAATGGTCGCGATTTTGCTTGACATTAAAGGGCCGAAAATTCGCACCGGCTTGATCCAAAACGATCAGGTGGAATTGAAAGAGGGCGCTTATATCACTTTGACTACCGAAGACGTGCTCGGAACGGCGGAACGGGTCTCGATTTCCTACAAAGGTCTGCCGGAAGATGTGGAGCGCGGCTCCCGCCTACTGATCGATGACGGGCTGATCGGGCTGGTCGTGGAAAAAGTGGAGAAAAGTAACATTCTTTGCCGGGTGGTCAACGGCGGCCTGCTGAAAAACCGCAAGGGCATCAATGCGCCCGGAGTCCGCCTGCGCATTCCAAGCGTAACGGAGAAGGATATCGCCGATATCAAATTCGGCATTGAACAGGGTGTGGACATGATAGCCGCATCGTTCGTCCGCAAGGCGGGCGACGTGCTGGATGTCCGGCGCGTGTTGGAAGAGGGCAACGCCGATATGGACATCATCGCGAAGATCGAAGCGCAGGAAGCCCTTGAAAAGTTGGACGAGATCATTGAAGTGGCGGACGGCTTGATGGTTGCCCGCGGCGACCTCGGGGTCGAGATCCCGACCGAAGAAGTTCCGCTTTGGCAGAAAATCATGATTGAAAAATGCAATCGGGCCGGCAAGCCGGTCATTACCGCAACCCAGATGCTGGACTCGATGGAGCGTAACCCCCGTCCTACCCGGGCGGAGGCGAGCGATGTCGCAAACGCGATTTTTGACGGAACGGACGCCATTATGCTGTCCGGTGAAACGGCGGCGGGGAAATACCCTGTCCAAGCGGTTGAAACCATGGCCCGCATTGCCGAACGGGCCGAGCAGGCGTTGCGGGATCGCATTGTGGCGCCGAAAAAACGCCTGTGGGATGACGATCCCACGGTGACGGACGCCCTTTCCCAAGCGGCTGCGAGCATTGCGCAAGAGCTAAAGGCGAAAGCGGTTGTCACCCCGACGCAAAGCGGATATACCGCCCGGATGGTATCAAAGTACCGGCCGGAAACGGTGATTATTGCGGTAACCCCGAAGGAAGAAGTGGCTCGCCGCCTGCTGCTCTCCAACGGCGTCTATCCGGTGGTGGTGGAAGGGACGAGAACTACCGACGAGATGCTGGAGATGGCAGTGAAAGGCGCATTAAAATCCGGACTCGTCAAACACGGGGACCTGGTGGTGATTACGGCCGGCGTCCCGGTTGGGATTCCCGGAACCACCAACCTGCTGAAAATCCATACGATCGGCGATGTAATCGCCAGAGGCCAGGGGATCGGGCAGCGGGCTGTCACCGGACGCGTGGTCAACGGGAAACGCCCTGAAGATATCCTGGCGCGAATGCAACAAGGCGACATTCTGGTCATGCGTTCAACAGACGAGGATGTCGTTCCCGCAATGGAGAAAGCGGGTGCGGTCATTGTGGAAGAAGGCGGACTTACCTCGCACACGGTGGTTGCCTGTATCTCCCTTGGAATTCCGGCGATTGTCGGGGTTGAACACGCGACTGACCTGCTGCAAGACGGATCCACCGTCACCGTGGATCCGGTGCCGGGCTTGATTTACAAAGGCCAGGCGCAAGTTTTGTAATGATGAATCGGGCAATCAGGAAGACGGAGTGAGGTCGGAATGGAAGGGAACTGGCACGAAACCGAGCTGCGGGTCCGCTATGCGGAAACGGATGCGATGCGGGTGGTGTACCATGCCAATTATCTCAACTGGTTTGAGGTCGGCCGGACCGAAATGATGCGGGCGGCGGGGATTCCTTACCGGCAGTTGGAAGAACGGGGGATTTTGCTGCCTGTGATCGAGGCGCGGGCTTTTTTTCAAGCGGCTGCCCGGTACGACGATCTTGTCACGGTCAGAACCCGGCTGTCGCATGCCCGTGTCAAGGTGCAATTCGATTACGAAATCGTGCGGAAAACCGACAGGCAGCTTTTGGTGAACGGGTATACGGTACACGCCTGGGTGGACCGTGAGATGAAACCGATTCAATTGCGGAAAGCCGCACCGGAAATGTATGAAGCGATTCAAAAGCGGTTTTTCCCGGAATCAGGTTAACCGTAAAGGAGGATTTTCGTGTTTCGAATCCTGCTGCTGCTTTTTATCGTTGTTCCCCTTGTCGAGATATACGTCCTGATCCAGGCGGGCAAAGTAATCGGAGGCTGGCAGACCGTTTTTCTGGTACTGTTGACGAGCGCTGCCGGTGCATACCTGGCCAAAACGCAGGGGCGTACGGCTTGGCGGCGGCTGCAAACGGAATTGTCCATGGGCAGACCTCCCGGCGATGCGCTGCTGGATGGAGTCTGTGTGCTGATCGGCGGAATCCTGCTGATGACTCCCGGTTTTGTAACGGATGTGCTGGGGTTGATCCTCTTGCTTCCCCCGGCGCGGGAGCCGTTCAAACGGCTCATAAAGCAGCGGATCAAGAAACGGTTGGCAAAAGGCGTGTGGATCAGCTATCGAGGATGGTAGGAATGAAATGGGTGATGCGCTGGAGGAAATTTTCCTGCCTGGAATTTTCCACAGTTATTCCATAATTTTCTGCTAGACTTTAGGATGAAGATGGTGCGAAGGCAATTTAAATACGGGTAGAGGTGATGTGGGAGTGAAGAAAACACAGGCGATTTTTTGGGCGGTCCTTTTGGCGGCAGGTGTGGGCGGCGTCGCTTCGGCGGATGGCAGTTTCCAGGGATATCCGACCGTCAACCTAGTAATCGACGGGAAAGCGATCCAATCCGATGTGCCTGGGATTCTGTTGTCGGACCGGACTATGGTGCCGCTGCGGGTAATTGCCGAGAATTTAAAAGCGGAGGTGAAATACGACGAGGAAACGAACAATGTGATTATTACCGCGAAAGATACGGCTTCTCCCCAAACGGTTCCGGCCAGAGTGAGCGGCGAATTCATGGGCCTTCCAAAAGTGGGTGTGCTGGTCAAGGGGAAGGCAGTAACCGGCGATGTGCCTCCGGTTGTTTTAAACGGCCGCACCCTCGTGCCGGTGAGGATGGTGGCGGAAGCGCTTGGTGCCAAAGTCAATTGGGTCAACAACACAGTGTACATCAGTAGTGCAGGCAGTTCCGATCTGCAACAAGGAAGTGCGGAAAGCGGTGTGAATCTGAACGATCTGTCCATTCAAGGGAATTCAACCGGCACGGAACTGATGTCGGCCGACGAAGAAACGGATCTGGCGGAATTGATGGACGGGCTTGATGCTGGTGATGATTGGAAGCCCGATTCTTCGCTGGTGGATGCAAGCGTTCAATAAAATAGCGATACAGGGAGGAGAAAACGGATGAAAAGAGCGATTGTTTCTGCATTAACGGTTTTAACGGTTTCCGGTTTGGGGATCTCCCCTGTTGTTGCTGAAAGCGCAACGGCTTCGGCAACAACTGCCGTATCTCCGACAGCGCAGGATCAGGGAAAGCAGGCGGCTTCCGTACAGACCGATCCTGATCGCGAAGCCTTGAAAGCGCAGTTGCAGGTGTTGAAAGGTCTTCAGGAGCAAGAAAAAGCCCTGAACCAGCAGTTGGCTTCGCAAACCCAGACCAACAAAGGTTTGATCGCTCAAATTCGAGGTACCGTCAATCAGGCGACTGTTGACAAGATCAAACAGGTGAGGGCTGCAAACGAAGACATTCGCAAACAGATTGAACCGCTGCAGACCCAAATAAAGGAGTTAAGAAGCCAGCTTCAATCCGTCACCGACAAAGACCGGAAAGCAAACATTCGCCAACAAATCAAACAGTTGGCGGACCAGATAAAACCGCTCTGGGAACAGATTAAGTCGAACCGGCAATCCGTTCAGACGGACATCGCTGCGACAAAAGCCCAGCGGGAAGCGGTCAAACAGGCGCTTTCCAACGTCAAGCCGCTATGGGAAAGCGATAAGAACCTGTGGGGCCAGATAAAAACCTTGGAACAGCAAAAGCATGACAATTGGGCGACCTACAAGGGGCAAATTCAAGCAAAAGACTATAAAGGTGCTTTGAATACGCTGAATCAGATCATCAGCCTGAAGCAGCAGATTATCGCTTTGAAACAGCAAATATTGGCCAATAAGCAGCAAGTCACAACAGTGCTGCAAGGCTTTAACGGCGGCGCCCCGCAGAGCGACACCCAAAACCCTGCCGCTGCAAACAACGCTAAGTAGAGGAAGATCCGGCAAGCAGAATTCTGCGAGCAAAAAAACCCGGCATAGGTAGCCGGGTTCGGGCTAAAAAATTTTCCAAGATGCGTCACGGTTTCGACCGTGGCGCTTTTGCGTGCTTTCCCCCACCGGAGCAGTGTGACGGAACAACCATTTTGTTTCATTCTGCGAAACATAGGTTCAATAGGTGGAAAATTTTCTTGTTGCATAAAATGCAGATATGGTATGATGAAAACGACTGCAGTTACGATCCTGTTATTATGGAAATGAGGGGGAACGTTTCATGGCATTGTTCGAGAAGTTTGCTATGCCCACTGAAGGGGAGAAAATTAGAGTTGACAACGGGAAACTGATTGTTCCCAACAACCCGATCATTCCGTTTATCGAGGGGGACGGTACCGGACCGGATATCTGGGCGGCTGCCTCCCGTGTGTTGGATGCGGCGGTTGAAAAGGCTTACAAAGGTGAAAGAAAAATTGCCTGGTACGAAGTCTATGCCGGCGAGAAGGCGTTCAACAAGTTCAACGAGTGGCTTCCGAACGACACGTTAAGCGCTCTCAAAGAGTACATCGTCAGCATCAAAGGTCCTCTGACGACTCCGGTTGGCGGCGGGATTCGTTCGCTGAACGTGGCGTTGCGTCAGGAACTGGATCTGTATGTTTGCCTGCGTCCGGTTCGTTATTTCAACGGTGTTCCTTCGCCTGTCAAACATCCGGAACTGGTTGACATGGTTATCTTCCGCGAGAACTCCGAAGACATCTACGCCGGTATCGAGTATCAGGAAGGCACTCCGGAAGTGAAGAAACTCATCAACTTCCTACAAAACGAATTGGGCGTGAAGAAAATCCGTTTCCCCGAAACTTCCGGTATCGGTATCAAGCCGGTTTCAAAGGACGGTACGGAGCGGCTTGTGCGTGCCGCAATCGAATATGCGCTGCGTCATAACCGGAAGAGCGTGACCTTGGTACATAAGGGCAATATCATGAAGTTTACCGAAGGCGCGTTCAAAAATTGGGGTTACGAACTGGCCGAGCGCGAATTCGGCGATAAGGTGTTCACGTGGGCCCAGTATGACCGCCTCAAGGAACAACAAGGCTCCGAAGCGGCCAACAAGGCGCAGGCGGAAGCGGAAGCTGCCGGCAAAATCATCGTGAAAGACAGCATCGCGGACGCGTTCCTGCAGCAGATCCTCACTCGCCCGGCGGAATACGACGTAATCGCGACGCTCAATCTGAACGGCGATTACATTTCCGACGCTTTGGCGGCCCAAGTCGGCGGCATAGGGATCGCACCCGGCGCGAACATCAACTATGTGACCGGACATGCCGTATTTGAGGCAACGCACGGCACCGCGCCAAAATATGCGGGACAAGACAAAGTGAACCCGGGTTCCGTTCTGTTGTCCGGCGTGATGATGCTGGAGCATCTCGGATGGCAGGAAGCGGCCGATATGATCATCCGCTCGATGGAAAAAACCATCGGTCAGAAAATCGTGACCTACGATTTCGCTCGTTTGATGGATGGCGCGAAAGAAGTGAAATGTTCCGAATTCGGAACCGCTTTAATCAACAATCTGTAATGGGGGAGACCAGAATGACGATCAAACGCAAAAAAATTTCCGTAATTGGCGCCGGTTTTACCGGAGCAACCACCGCTTTGTTCCTCGCTCAGAAAGAGCTGGGAGATGTAGTGCTGCTCGATATTCCGCAACTCGAAAACCCGACCAAGGGGAAAGCGCTTGACATGTTGGAAGCGACGCCGGTTCTCGGCGTGGATGCCAACATCATCGGCACCAGCAATTACGAAGACACCAAGGATTCCGATCTGGTTATCATCACAGCCGGTGTTGCCCGCAAGCCGGGCATGAGCCGCGACGACCTCGTGACCACCAACGCGGGCATCGTCAAATCCGTAACGGAACAAGTCGTCAAATACTCGCCGAACTGCTTTATCATCGTTCTGTCCAACCCGGTGGACGCGATGACCTACGTCGCGCACAAAGTGTCTGGCTTCCCGAAAAACCGTGTGATTGGCCAGTCCGGTGTGCTCGATACGGCACGTTTCCGTACCTTTGTGGCACAAGAACTGAACGTGTCGGTTGAAGACGTGACCGGATTCGTTCTCGGCGGACACGGCGACGATATGGTTCCGCTCATCCGGTACTCATTCGCAGGCGGCATCCCGCTTGAAAAACTGATTCCGAAGGATCGGCTCGACGCGATTATCGAACGGACCCGCAAAGGCGGCGGCGAAATCGTGAACCTGCTCGGAACGGGCAGCGCTTATTACGCTCCGGCCGCTTCCCTTGCGCAAATGGCGGAGGCGATTCTGAAAGACAAGAAGCGTATCTTGCCGGCGATCGCCCTGCTGGAAGGGGAATACGGATACGAGAATCTGTATATGGGCGTACCGACCCTGCTTGGCGGCAACGGTATCGAAAAAGTTTACGAACTGGAACTTACCGCGGAAGAAAAAGCCGCTCTCGACAAATCGGCTGACTCTGTCCGCAATGTGATGAATGTGGTTGGCTAATCGCTGAGCCATGGGCGCAACAGCTTTCCGCTTGGTATTTGACCAGGCGGAAGGCTGTTTTTTGTTGGAGGGTGGGGTTCCTTTTCCGCAGTTTGAATTTTTGGATGATCAGGAACTTTCCTTAAATTTTAAATTTCTGTTATCATGGGCATAGGTGCAGTATCGGGCAAGGGAGGAGCCATGATGGCAACCATACGCGAACAACTGGAAAAAATCGATCTTTTCGCGGAATTCGGCGGGAACGAACTGGCGGTTCTCGAACAATCGGCCGAATTGCGCCCGTTTCGCGAGCATGAACGGGTGGCGGGCGGAGAGGTTCCGCTTGACGCTCTGTACGTGATTTTGCGGGGGCATGTCCGGGTTGTGATTCACAATAGGGCGGACGAGGAAATCACGTTACACTATCACGGGCCGGGGGATCTCTTCGGATTGGCGGGCTTGCTGGCGACATCGTCCGCGCCTCTCCATTTTATCGCCGCGGAAGACGGGGAAGCCGTCGCTGTGCCGCATGCGGTCGTCAAGCCGCTGCTGCAGGCTCGCGCTGGTGCGCTTTGGGCATCCAGCCGGCTGCTCGCTGACCGGTTGTATCAGTTGTATCGGGAATTTGCGGCTGAATCGTCGTATGCCGCAAAAGGGATAGACCAGTATCCGATCCGTCTCAAAGTGGGGGAGATGATGACCGTTGACGTGGCCGCCTGCCAAAGCGGAACGACGGTACTGGAAGCGGCCCGGATCATGCGGGAGCGCAATATCGGATCGTTGGTGGTGTGCGATGAGAACGGTGAACTGCAGGGGATTATCACGGATAAGGATCTTGTAACCCGGATACTCGCCGTCGGATTGGACCCGGCATCAACTGCGATCGGTTCGCTCCTGACGAAACCGCCGATCACCGTATCGCAGGAAGCCTTTTATTATGAGGCGTTGCTGCTGATGATGAATCATCGGATCAGCCATCTTCCGGTTATGGGAAAAGCGGGACTGGCCGGGATTCTGACCATAAAAGACTTGCTTGATGCCAGGAGCCATCATGCGTTGGCTTTGACAGAGCGGATCGAACACGCTGTCCGGCTTGAGGATTTGTATGCGATTGCAGACCGTGTGGAAACTTTAGTCGACCGGATGCAGGAGGAAGGCTTACGGCCTTCCGAGATTTGCCGCGTGGTGGCGGATTACGACGATCGCATCACACGCAAAATCATCCATCTTGTCGAGAAAGAATTGGCGGAAGAAGGATGGGGGCCTCCTCCGGTGCCCTATTGCTGGGTGACGATGGGCAGCGGTGGCCGAAAAGAACAGCCGCGCCGGACCGATCAAGACAACGCGCTGATCTACCGCGATCCGGCCGCAGAGAAAAAAGAGGCCGTCGAGGGTTACTTTGAACGGCTTGCGGAAAAAACAAACGACGCTTTGGCACGCTTCGGCTTTCCCTATTGTCCGGGCGGCGTGATGGCGAAGAACCCCGTCTGGCGAAAATCGATTTCCGAATGGAGAAGCGAAGTGTCAGACTGGATCTTGGAACCTGACGGGCAAGGTGTTCGCAACCTGACGATTTTTTTGGATTTCCGTCCGGTCTACGGCACATTCGAACTGGCGCATGAATTGCGGCTGCGCGTCTTGTATCTGACCCAAAACGTCCCCGCGTTTCTTCACCAGTTGGTGCTTGACGACGTGCAATCCCAAGTTCATCTTGGCTGGTTTGACCGCGGCGAAATTGAGATCAAGACGCGCTTAAGTGTTCATTTTGTAAATGCGCTGCGCATCCTTGCGCTCAAACATGGTTTGTCGCAGATCAACTCGTTGGAGCGGCTGCAGGCGTTGACTGAGCAAGGTGTGTTCAGCCGGGACGAATTTGAAACGTATCAAGAGGTGTATGAGGAGATTATGCGATACCGGGTGCAAGGCATCCGTACTGTCGATATGGGTAATTTGAACAAACATGAACGCACGCGACTGAAGCGGGTGTTCCAGGCAACCAAGGATTTGCAGAATCTGTTGATCCACTCATTTCGTGCGGAAGGGTTGGCATTATGATACGCAAGGCGATCGAACATGTGCGAATGAAATTTGCATCCGTTCCGGCCCAATTCCCGCCGGACGTAACCCCTGAACTGCTTGCGGCGCTGCGGGCACTGGTCCAGTCCCACGAAAAAAGGCCTGTAGCCGACCAGCCTCTTCGCGACATGCGGTATATTGTTTTTGACACGGAGACAACCGGATTTCATCCGTATGCCGGGGATGAAATCATATCTTTGTCCGCGGTGGTTGTGGAAGGCGGAAAGCGGCTGGAAAGCCCTGTGTTCGACCGTTTGGTGAACCCCTACCGCGAAATTCCGAAGACGGTTACGGAACTGACATCGATCACGCAGCAGCAAGCCGAGCGGTCTCCCAGCTTGATCCGGATTTTGCCGGAGTTTTTGGAATTTGCCGGGACGGGGATTCTGGTGGCGCATCCGGCTGACTTTGACCTGAATTTTATCAATCTCAAGCTGCGCCGGTATTGCAAGGTCACGCTGCGGCATCACGTCATCGACATGATGTCGGTGGCCTACCATTTGTTTCCGCTTTGGAAGGATTATTCGCTGGAACGATTGGCGGACCACTACCAAATCGAGTGGGCGAACCGCCATCAATCGCTGGCGGACGCAATCCTTACGGCCGAAATCTGGAGCCGGTTTTTGGATGAATTGGAACACCGCGGTGTGCGGACCTTGTATAGTCTTTTTCTGTATATTAAATCGCTGAAATAAACGTATTTTTCGCTCCCGTCAGTCTGTCAACAGGTGTCCTGTGTGGGGGATCTCCGGTTATTGCGGAAGTTGCGCTCCGCGTACAGGGGCGTTTTTATGGTACAATAGAACAAACTGCACGATCGGAGTGGACAGGATTGAGCGACACAAGAAAACTGATCCTGATTGACGGGAACAGTATCACATACCGCGCGTTTTTCGCCCTGCCGCTATTGTCGACGGCAAGCGGCAGGCATACCAATGCCGCTTACGGCTTCACCATGATGCTGCTGCGGCTTCTGCAGGACGAACGCCCGACCCACGTGGCGGTTGCGTTCGATAAAGGAAAAACGACATTCCGTCATGAATTTTACGGCGCGTATAAAGGAACGCGGGAGAAAACCCCGGGCGAGTTGTCGGAGCAGTTCCCGATCGTCCGCGCAGTTTTGGATGCGTTTGGCATCGCCCATATCGAGATCGAGGGTTATGAAGCGGACGACATCATCGGAACCTTATCGCGCCGCGCCGAACAGGAAGGGTATGAAACCCTCGTCGTGTCGGGCGACAAGGACTTGCTGCAACTGGTGTCCGATCGCGTACACGCGATTTTGACCCGCAAAGGGATTACCGAAACCGAGTACTATGATGTCGCAAAAGTGCGGGAGCGATACGGGCTTTCCCCGCATCAGATCATTGACCTGAAAGGGCTGATGGGCGATTCGTCCGACAATATTCCCGGCATTCCCGGCGTGGGAGAGAAAACCGCGCTGAAGCTGCTGCACGAATTCGGGTCGGTGGAAGCCGTTCTTGCCAATGTGGACAAGATCCCCGGCAAAAAACTGCAGGAGAAAGTGGCGGAATACCGCGAAAGCGCGCTGCTTTCCAAAAAATTGGCGGCGATTTCCCGCGAGGCCCCGGTGGATGTTACGCTGGACCGGCTTGCATACGGCGGGTTCGACACGGCCCGTGTCCGGGAAACGTTCAAACAGTATGAATTCAGATCTTTGCTGAACAAACTGCCTGCTGACGGAGGCGAATCCGCAGCTCCCCGGAAAGCGGCAGTTTTGCAGGTTGAAATCGTCCCGGCCGGCGACATCGCCAAAGTGCTGTCCGGCCTGCCGGTGACTGTGGGGGTTTGCCTCGAATTTACCGGAAGCTATCAGCAGGCGACTTTGACGGGGCTAGCGTTTGGCGCGCCGGATCGGGCCTGGTTTGTTCCGTTGCAGGGGGGAGTCGTGCCGGACGCGGTCAAGCCTTTTTTTCAAAACGGGGACAGGTTGAAAGTGTTTTTTGACGTGAAATCTGCGGTCTATATGCTGCGCGACGCCGGAATCGAGTTGGACCGGCGCACGTTTGACGCGCTGCTGGCCGGTTACTTGTTGAATCCCCAGGACGGGACGCCGAAACTGGAGGATATCGTCGCCCGGGAACTGAACTGGTCCATGCCGGCGGTTTCCGGAACGGACAGGAAAAAGGCCGCACCGACCCTTGCGGAGAGGGCCGATTTTTACGGGGAAGTGGCGGCCGCCCTCGCGAATCTTCAACCGATCCTTGATCGGCAGATGCAGCAACAGGAACTCCACGCTTTGTATGCCGATTTGGAATTGCCCCTCGCTTACGTGCTGGCCGACATGGAATACCAGGGCGTCAAGGTCGACACCAAGCGTCTCCGCGAGATCGGCGAGGAACTAAGCGTGAACATCGACCGGTTGACTAAGGAGATTTACGAACTGGCCGGACAGGAATTCAACATCAACTCCCCTAAACAACTGGGAGAAATCCTGTTTGACAAAATGGGGCTGCCGACCCAGAAGAAGACGAAGACCGGTTACTCCACTTCGGCCGATGTATTGGAAAAACTGGCTCCCTTCTCCGAGATTGTCCGGAAGATCCTAGAATACCGGCAGCTTGGCAAGCTCCTGTCAACTTACGTGGAAGGATTGTTGAAAGTTGTGCGGCCGGACACGGGCAAGGTGCACACCAGTTTTAACCAGGCGACTACCGCGACGGGACGTTTGTCCTCGGCGGAACCGAATCTGCAAAACATCCCGATCCGGATGGAGGAAGGCCGCCGGTTGCGGCAGGCGTTTGTGCCGAGTGAAGCCGGATGGAAGATCCTGGCTGCCGACTACTCCCAGATCGAATTACGGATTCTGGCCCACATTTCGGGCGACCGGTCGCTGATCGACGCTTTCGTGCAGGATATGGACATTCATACGCGGACGGCAAGCGACGTGTTCGAAGTGCCGATTGACAAAGTGACGCCGGAAATGCGCCGCGCGGCGAAAGCGGTGAACTTCGGAATCGTATACGGCATCTCCGATTACGGCCTGTCGCAAAACCTGAACATCCCCCGCAAGCAGGCGGCCGAGTTCATCGAAAATTATTTCGCCAAGTTCCCCGGCGTTAAAAAGTACATGGAGGACGTCGTAGTCCAGGCACGCAAAGACGGGTACGTGACTACATTGTTGAACCGGCGGCGGTATTTGCCGGATTTGCACGCGTCAAACTACAATGTCCGGAGTTTTGCGGAGCGGGCCGCGCAAAACACCACCGTGCAAGGGTCGGCGGCGGATATCATCAAGCTCGCGATGAACCGGGTTGCCGGCGAGTTGAAAAAGCGGGGGCTGAGAAGCCGGATGCTCCTGCAGGTGCACGACGAATTGGTATTTGAGGTCCCGGAGGACGAATTGGAAACGATGCAATCCCTTGTGCCCGGCATTATGGAAACCGCGGTTCAATTGGACGTGCCGCTGAAAGTCGACGTCAAATACGGGGACACCTGGTATGACGCCAAATAAACGGCACCATTGGAATGTTCCGTTGACAAAAAGGGGTGTGCAGGTGTGCCGGAATTGCCCGAGGTTGAAACAGTCAGACGGAGTCTGGAAACGCTTGTCGCCGGAAAAAAGATTCGGGACGTGACCGTCAACCTGCCCCGCTTGATTCGAACCCCCGATGATGCGGAGCGGTTCAAACGGATGCTATGCGGACAGACGATCCAACAGGTCGGCCGACGAGGCAAATTCCTGTTGTTTGAAACAGGTCCTTACACATTGGTCTCCCATCTGCGGATGGAAGGACGATACGGATTGTATCATCCGGAAGACCCCGTGGAAAAGCATACCCATGTGATCTTTCATTTTACGGACGGCACCGAGCTCCGCTACAAAGACGTGCGGCAGTTCGGCACCTTCGACCTGCTTTTGCGCGGGGACTTGTCCGCCGTCCGGGGTCTTCGCAAAATCGGCCCGGAGCCGCTTGAAGCCGGTTTTACGCCGCAAATTCTCAAGGAGCGGTTGAAAAAACGCACGGGAAAAATCAAGGCGCTTTTGCTCGATCAGGATCTTGTGGCGGGCATCGGCAACATTTACGCGGACGAAGCGTTGTTTCAAGCGGGGATCCACCCGGAGCGCATTGGCCAAAGCCTGACCCGCGAGGAATGCGAACGGCTGCACCGCGCGATTGTGGACGTTTTGTCGAAGGCGGTGGAACTGGGCGGCTCCTCCATAAAATCGTATGTCAACGGCGCCGGCCAGCCGGGCGGGTTTCAATTCCGGCTGAAAGTCTACGGCAAAGCAAAAACGCCTTGTCCGAACTGTGGCACCGGGATCGAGAAGATCCGCGTCGGCGGGCGGGGCACCCATTTCTGCCCCGCCTGTCAGCCGAAACGGCGGACGGGAAAGAAATAAACTCCGGGTGCACAAGTCCGGGTGCACAGGACATTGCCCTTCCTCATACACTGCCATATGAGTTGAACGGGGAGGGCAAGACTTGTGGAATTCCTGTCGCTGTTTGTTCTGGCGTTTGCGGTCAGTCTTGACGGATTCGGGGTCGGCATCACGTACGGACTGCGGGGAATCCGTTTTCCCTGGTGGTCGCTCTTGGTAGTCACCCTTCTTTCCGCGATGATGATTCTGTTGTCGATGTGGCTCGGGGGATTGCTTGTCCGCTTCCTGTCCCCGGCCGGCGCAAAGGTGATCGGGGCCGGTATTTTGATTCTGATCGGAACCTGGGCAATCTGTCAGATCTTCACGCAAAAAGACGATGCGTACGCCCCCCTTCCGGCAGCGGAGGAAAGTGCGGCCCGGGTCTTCAAACTGGAGTTCAGGAAGCTCGGGTTCGTGATTCAGATTCTAAAAACCCCGGCGGTTGCCGACATTGACTGCTCAGGGTCGATCAGTGCCGGCGAAGCGCTCCTGCTCGGTTTCGCCCTGTCGATGGACGCGTTCGGGGCGGGGATTGGGGCTTCCATGATCGGGTATCCCGCCGTTTTGACGGCTGCCACCGTCTCGCTGATGAGCTTGCTTTTTATTGGCATGGGATTGAAAATTGGGCATAAATATGCGGAGAAACCGCTTATCCGCCGGATGGCTTATGCGCCCGGCCTGATTTTGATCGCAATCGGACTGACCAAGATGTTTTCTTGAGGGGACAAAACATGATTGCTGGGCTGACAGGCGGCATCGCCACAGGAAAGAGCACCGTTTCAAACATGTTCCGACAACTGGGGGCCCCCATTGTCGACGCGGATCGGATCGCACGGCTCGTGGTGGAACCGGATCGTCCCGCATGGCGCGATCTGGTTGATCACTTCGGGGAAGGGATTTTGTTGCCCGACCGCACGATTAACCGGCCGAAGCTGGCGAGTATCGTGTTTTCCGATGCCGCGGAAAGAGACAAGCTGAACCGGATCGTCCACCCCCGCGTGCGGGAGGAAGCGAACCGGCAGACGGCCGATTTTCTAAGGGAAGATCCGAAAAGGCCCGTGATCCAGGATGTGCCGCTGCTGATCGAAACGGGCCTGTACAAACAAGTGGACAAGGTCATCCTCGTCTATGTCGATCAGCAAACCCAGTTGCGACGCCTGATCGAACGGGATTTCATGACGGAGGAAGAAGCGCTGAAGCGGATTCATGCGCAGATGCCGATCGAAGAGAAAAAGGCGTTTGCCGACTATGTGATCGACAACCGCGGTTCGTTGGATGAAACGCGCTTACAAGTGGCCCGCATCTGGGAGGAGTTGAAGTCGCTCTCGTGAAGAAAAGGTATGCGCTGATCGGAGTTTTGCTTGTCGTTTTTCTGACGCTGCTCGGATCCAAGCCGATTTTACGGTGGATGTATCCGCTGTATCATTACGGCATCATCCAAGAAAGCGCGCTCGCTTACAATGTGGATCCGATGCTGGTTGTCGCGATCGTCCGCGTGGAGAGCAGGTTTAAGGAAACGAACGTTTCCCGCGCCGGGGCGGTCGGACTTATGCAGTTAATGCCGGAAACGGCCGAGTGGATTGCCAAGCAGAGCGGGCTCGCGTACAACAGTCCGGAGGATCTGGCCCAGCCTCAGACGAATATCCGGCTTGGATGCTGGTATGTCGCCTATCTGGAGAAACGGTTCCAAGGAAACCGGGTAGCCGCCCTTGCCGCTTACAATTCGGGTCCGAGCCGTGTCGACGGCTGGCTGAAAGAAGGCAAATGGGACGGCACACTGGAACATCTCGACCGGATCCCTGTTGGGGAAACACGCCACTACGTGCAGCGGGTTCTTTACAACTATGAGCGCTACAAAGAAATTTATACATAAAATCGGGTAGAATGAAAAGAAAAAACGATCAGAAGGTGAGGAGCAATGACCGTCTCTCCGGCGGCGAAACGGCTGCAAGAACTGCGGCAAAAACCTGTCTACCGCAATACGTGTTCCGCTTTGTTGACCGATCTTTACCAATTGACCATGATGTATGGTTACTATAAATCGGGACGAATGAACCAGCGTGCCGTGTTTGACCTGTTTTACCGCAAGAATCCGTGCCGGAACGGCTTCGCGATCGCGGCGGGATTGGAGCAGGCCGTCATGTTTTTGACAGGCTTGCGGTTTCAGGCGGAAGATATCGAATATCTGCGCTCTTTGGCGCTGTTTGATGAGGATTTCCTCGACGAACTTAAGCGGTTTCGCTTTACTGGGACCGTTTACGCCGTCGAGGAAGGGACCGTTGTATTTCCGAACATCCCGTTAATGCGCTTTGAAGGCCGCATTTTTGAACTGCAGCTGGTGGAATCGGCTTGTCTGTCGTTTATCAACCATCAGACGCTGATTGCGACAAAAGCGGCCCGGATGGTGCAAGCAACCCGCGGCGAACTGTACGAGCACATTCACGAGTCGGTGGAATTCGGTTTGCGGAGGGCCCAGAACGCGGATGCGGCGACATTTGGCTCCCGCGCGGCTTATATCGGCGGGTTTGTCGGGACAAGCAACGTGTATGCGGGGCAAAATTTTTCGATTCCGGTGGTGGGAACGCAGGCCCACAGTTGGATCCAGAGTTTCCCCAGCGAACTGGAAGCGTTCCGGGCTTATGCGGCGACCTATCCGGACCGCACAACGCTTCTCGTCGATACATACGATACGCTGAAAAGCGGCGTGCCCAATGCGATTCAGGTGGGGCGCGAACTGCGGGAAAAGGGCTATGAACTGAAGGGAATCCGCTTGGATTCCGGCGATTTGGCGTGGTTGTCAAAGGAAGCGCGCCGCATGCTGGACGAAGCCGGGTTTCCCAACGTAAAAATATTGGCGTCCGGCGATCTCAACGAATATGTGGTTCGCGATTTGATTTTGCAGGGGGCGAAAATCGATACGTGGTGTTTCGGAACCGCCCTGATCACCGCTGACGATTGCCCGGCTTTGGGCGGCGTGTACAAACTGGTCGCCGAAGAAGAGAACGGCGAAATGGTTCCCAAAATAAAGGTCTCCGAAAACCCGGAAAAAATCACGAATCCGGGCTACAAGAAAGCTGTTCGTCTATACCTGGAAAACGGATTGGCCACAGCCGACCTTATTCTGCTGGCGGATGAAGAACTGGATCCGTCGCAGCCGCTGACCCTGTTTCACCCGATCCACACCTACAAGCGAAAGACGATTCGCGACTATCGAGTGGAAGAACTGCTGGTGCCCATTTTGGTGAACGGCGAGATCGTATACGAACTGCCGGAGCTTGAACAAATCAGGCAACGGGCCGACCGGCAGCTGGCAGCGATGCCGCGCGAGATCAAGCGGCCGATCAATCCGCACGCTTACCATGTGGATTTGTCGGAGAAGCTCTGGGAACTCAAGCAAAGACTGCTGAAAGAAGCGGCGGTCAAACAGGTGGCAAATTGCCGGGAAAAGTGACGGGCACATGGCGGTTTACAAACTTGTGTCACGCGGGAGTAAAATTGTTCGTGAAGGAGAGGGTGGACATGAAGATTGTGTTGGCTCCCGACTCCTATAAAGGCAGTCTCACGGCGAAGGAAGCTTGCGACGCGATGGAAGCAGGGATTCGCCGCGTACTCCCCGCTGCGGAGATTATAAAAGTCCCGATGGCAGACGGCGGAGAGGGAACGGTTGAGAGCCTGGTGGCCGCTACGGGCGGGCAAATTTTTTCGCGGGAGGTGACAAATCCGCTGGGGGAACCGGTGCGTGCCAGATACGGAATTCTTGGCGATGGAGAAACCGCTGTCCTTGAAATGGCGGAGGCGTCCGGGCTATGCCTGGTCCCGCCCGCTTTGCGGAATCCCCTGACCGCCACGACTTACGGTACCGGTGAGTTGATTCGGGCAGCTTTGGACCACGGCTGCCGCAAGTTTATCCTGGGGATTGGCGGGAGCGCCACCAATGACGGCGGCGCCGGCATGGCGCAAGCTCTGGGCGTGCGGTTTCTCGATGCGCAGGGCAAGGAACTTCCGCCCGGCGGGGGAAGCCTTGGGCGATTGCATACCATCGACGTGTCTGGTCTCGATGGGAGATTGAAAGAATGCACATTTACCGTGGCGTGCGACGTTGACAATCCTTTGACCGGTCCGAACGGGGCCAGCCACGTATTCGGGCCGCAAAAAGGGGCGACGCCCGAAATGGTGGCCAAGCTGGACCAAAATCTTGCCCACTACGCTTCCGTCATTGAAAAACAACTGGGGATCTCGGTGCAACATCTGCCGGGAGCCGGGGCCGCCGGCGGTTTGGGAGCCGGTGTGGTGACGTTTCTGGCGGCAACTCTCAAACGCGGTGTCGAGATTGTGATCGAAGCGACCCGTTTGCAGGAAAAGGTACGGGGAGCGGCTCTTGTTTTAAGCGGGGAAGGGCAGTGCGATTTTCAAACGGAGCGGGGGAAAACGCCGTTTGGCGTGGCACAGGTGGCGCGGAGAGCGGGAGTGCCCGTCATTCTGGTCGTTGGGTCGATCGGGCGGGGTGTCGAGGTGCTGTACCGGCATGGGGTGCAAAGCGTATTTTCAATCGTGGACCGTCCGATGTCACTGGAAGAAGCGTTGGCGAATGCGGAAGAACTTTTGACAAACGCAACGGAGAGGATTATTCGTGCGACATGTTCCGTCTGATATTTTTTGTTCAATCTTTTTTAAAAATTTCTACGCAAACGCTTTCATTCATGATATATTTATACTATCATGATCATGTGATCATATCACCTTATCTGATAGGAGGTTCATGAATGACTTGGACACAAATCTCCAATCCTCTCGGTAACCTCTGGTTATCGGCCCTGGTGGCCGCCATCCCGATCTTCTTCCTGGGATGGGCGCTTGCCATCAAAAAAATGAAAGGGTATCTTGCCGCACTCTTCACCATCGTTTTAGCGACTCTTATCGTGATTGTCGTCTATGGGATGCCTGTCGGGATCGCCATAGCCACGGATATTCTCGGGGCGTTGAAAGGCCTTGCTCCCATCGGTTATGTCGTGTTGATGGGGGTGTTCCTGTACAACTTGACGGTCGAAACAGGGCAGTTTGAAGTGATCAAACATTCCATCGCAAAAGTGTCGGATGACCAGCGGATTCAGGCGATCCTGATCGCGTTTTGCTTCAGTGCTTTCATTGAAGGGGCTGCCGGATTCGGTACGCCGGTCGCCATTGCGGCGGCGATGATGATCGGTATGGGGTTTCCGCCGCTTTACGCAGCCGGCTTGGCGCTTGTCGCCAACTCGATCCCGGTCGCGTACGGCTCCATCGGGATTCCGATTACCACGGCCGGGGACGTAACCGGTATCAAAGCGGAACTGATCGGTGCGATGGCGGGCCGTCAGTTGCCGTTCTTGACGTTGATCATTCCGCTGTGGGTCGTAATGATCATGGGCGGCTGGAAAGCGGTGAAAGGCGTGCTGCCCGCTCTGGCGGTCGCAGGTGTCTCGTTTGCGGGTGCCCAATTTTTGGCTTCGAACTATATGAGCTATCAGCAGACCGACTTGATTGCCGCCATGACTTCGATTGTCGCATTGGCCATCCTGCTTCTCTTCTGGAAGCCGAAAGACAAATGGAGTTTTGAAGGCACCAATGTGGCGGTGAAAGATGATAGGCATTACACCGGAGGCCAGATCCTGCGTGCCTGGTCGCCTTATATCATCACTTCGATTGTTATCTTTGTTTGGGGCCGTCCGGAGTTTAAGAATCTGTTTACCGCTCCGTTCTGGAAGATCAAGTTTAACATGCCGGGGGTGCACAACGCGGTGGTTGCCGGCGGAAAACCGGTGGCCGCGGTGTATGACTACAACTGGTTCTTGATGTCGGGAACCGCGATCCTGATTGCGACTTTGCTCAGCGCTTTGGTGCTGGGGATGCCCATTGGCAAGTATCTGCAAACGTTCGGAAAAACCATGAAACAGCTTGCGCTTCCGCTTGTTTCAATCGCCTGTTTCCTCGCCTACGCGGAGTTGAGCAGCCGTTCCGGAATGGGGAGAACGCTTGGGGAAGCGCTGGCTTCCACGGGTGTCGCGTTTCCGTTCTTTGCGCCGATTATCGGATATATCGGCGTGTTCCTGACCGGTTCGGACACCTCGACGAACGCGCTGTTCGGAAAGCTGCAGCAAGTGGCTGCGCAAAAAGTCGGCATCAGCGACATCCTTGCCGTCGCCTCCAACTCCACCGGCGGTTGCGCGGCGAAAATGATCTCTCCGCAGTCGATCGCCGTCGGCGCGGGTGCCACTAGCATGGTGGGGCAGGAAGGCAACATTTTGCGGTTTACCTTGAAGCACAGCGTGGTCTTCGTCTTGCTGATCAGTATCATCTCCTGGTTGCAGGCGCATGTATTGACTTGGATGATACCGCATTAAAAAATCGGTGCCGGAATACGGCGTTGCACCGGCAAATGGCGGGGCGAGGCGGCAGTTTCCGGCGGGTTTGCAAAAAACGGGCAGCGCGTAACACGCTGCCCGTTTTTCGATTTGCGAGGCCACAGGTCTTTCCGCTTCATCGAAGCGAAATGATCAATGCTGCTGCCAGAATCAGCAGGAACCCGCCGAAGATCACAGCGGGCAGAATGTGGTGTTCAGAGCGGTTCTCCGCGTTGACGGGAGGCATGCCCGGCAAATCCTCCTCCAGCGCGAATTCAAAATCGGCCACATCGTAAACCTGGACGGGAATCCCCAGTTCGATAATCCGTTCGTGAACCGACGGGTCTTCAATCAGCAGAGGCACCTCTTCCTTCATGGCAACAAGAATCAGTTCCGTCTCGATCGGGTCGAACGTTTCCCCGTAAGCCGCCGTATCCACCGCGTTCACAATCTGGAACGTGACTTTGTCGTTGTATATGACGGGGTTACTCATCCGCCAGGGGGCGTTGGTACCCGATTCGATGTTTTTGCGGACAAACGGATTCTCAAAAAAGTTCCGCAAACGCTCGAGATTCGAGTGTAGTACCGCTTGCTCCTCATCTCCGGAGGACAGATTTTCACCGGCCAGGATCTGCAATTCCCGCACGGTGGAAAGAGGAAACAAATAGCGAACCGGACAGGCGGGGGAAAGCAATTCGCCAAACATGGCAAGCACAACGGGTTCAGTCACAAAAGTCCGCACGCGCCTTATTTCCCCCGGTACCGTTTTTTGAAACCGCGAGCTGCGGAATCGATCAGCAGATATACGGCAAAAATCCAGCCATAAGCCAACATTCCCAGCACGTAATACGGAACCGGCCGCCCGGAATTTTTTCCAGCCGTGTACAGCCACGTGCCTGCGAGCGCAATCAGCAGGGAAATGATTGTAATCACCATTTTTCGGGTTTTCATCGGTAACCTCTCCTTTATGGCAAAATCATATCGGATTTGGCAAACGGTTTTCAACGAAAATTTTGGGAGGTTCATGAAGGAAATGTCCGTATATTGGCGAATATTGTCTAATAGCCAAAACGGATCATTTCTCGAATGATAACACTTTAGGACTGCACGGTTGTTCGGATATACATGGCTTCGAATTCCGGAGGAGGGACAAGCATTGCGGCGTCTTACGATTTCAGAGCGGTATCAGCTGGAAGAGTGTCTGGACGCTTCGGATGGCGTTAACCTGTACCGGGCACGCGACAATTTGTTTCCACGCAATGTTTTTGTTACCGTTTTTTCCTGTTGTGACGCACCCACCATCGAATCCCTTCGCTCCCGCACCCAATCGTTGGCCGGGCTTTCCCACCACCATATCATCAGTATTTACGACCTCGAATGCGAGTGTGACACCTGTTATCTGATTTCGGAATTCCGGGAGTGTCTGACCCTGCGCGAAGCAATCGACGAAGGACATCGGTTTTCGCTGGAAGAAGTCTTGTTTATGTCGCTCAATATCGCGAAGGCGATGGCTCACGCTCACCAAAACCGTGTGGTGCACGGACAGTTGTCTTCTGACATGATTTGGTGGCAGGGAGGAGACATCAAGGTGGCCTTCGGTTGTCCGCGGATGCCGGACCCATCAGCTGGATGGCGAGAGGATCTGGTGGCGATGGGAAAAATCTTCAAGGAGCTGCTGGCCGCGACACCACCGCTTTACAAACCGGACGTTCACGCAAAAACCCGGGAAGTGGCCGACAGGTTGACAGGGCGGCGGCAGCCGGCTTACACGGCTGCTTCGGATGTTGCCCACGACCTGAAGATGATTCTCACAAAAGATGCAAATCCGTTCTTTGCAAGTCCGCTGGCGACAGGTGGCCGGTTGGCAAACTCCTGTGGGGCTGCCCGATTGGAGTTGCGGGATCTGTCCCGTCCGGGAAAACTGCCGGAGGAGCATCGCGCCAGTGCCGCGTTCGGCAGATTTCGCGCGAAGCGGATGTCTTATTTCGGCATTTCGGCGGGAATGTTGGTGTTGGGAATGCTGGCTTCCTTTTTTCTCTTTGATCCGGGGGAAGAGGAGCGGGAGCGGCTGACGGGCGGTATCGACACCTCTCCCGTCAGCGTGGCCAAAGCGGAAACCCCGGTGTCCCCAATCGCCATCTCGCCGGAAGAACCGATTGGAAAAACGGAAAAAAGGCGGCAGTTGATTCCCGATCTGGTCGGGTTGAGGATGCAGGAAGCGGAACAGTTGTTGCTGTCCATGGGGTTTCGCTATGCGTATTACCTCGAACGGTCTGACGCTCCTGCCGGCACCGTTTTCAAACAGTTGCAAGAACCTTACCGGCCTTTCCAGCCGGGAGAACGCGTAATCTTCTATATCAGCAGCGGAAAATAAAATCGAACGTAATGCAGCCTACAGCACGGGGCGGCAAAATGGGGTACAATGTGAAGGTGGAAACAAACCGGATGAAGGAGGCGTTTTGCAATGACGGAAGGGGTAAAGGTAAGCATCGAATACTGCACCATGTGAAACTACCTGCCGAGAGCCGTCAGTGTGGCGGAAGAGTTGCTCGGGCAGTATGCCAAACAAATTTCCGGTCTGACTCTCATCCCTTCGGCGGGCGGTGTGTTTGAGGTAATGGCGGGCGATAAGCTGATCTTTTCGAAAAAGGAATTGAACCGATTTCCGGAAGAGGGGGAAATTTTGAAACTTTTTCCGCAGAACGATTAAATGAAGATCCGGAAGCAGCAAAGCCTTCTTCGCTTTTTGGCGGGAAGGTTTTTTGTTGCAGGTTGCGCAGCGTGGCCACAAAATGAATTTGTTATATTTTGAAAAAAAGGAAATTATATCCGTTCAAAACACAGTTCTCCGTTGTTAAAATAATGATGTCGAGGCTGACTTGGAAAGAGGGAGACGTATGGAAACGGAAAACCAGTCGCCGCAGAGTGCGCGGTTGCATATATTGTTCTTGATTTTGTTTATCGGCTTGGTCATCTTGCTGTTACGGTTGAGTTTCATCCAGCTTGGCAACGGGGAAAAATACGCGCAACAAGCGGAAGCCAACCGTTATGCGCAGCAGATTCTTCCTGCACCGCGCGGGCGATTTTTGGACCAGAATGGCGAGGTGCTTGTCGGGAACAAACCCTCTTTTACGATTCAATATACCGACCCGTTTACCACGAAGGACAAGACGGAAAAGGACAGGCAAATCGAAGAGATCGCCGGGAAGCTGGCGGAATTGTTGGAGGATCCGGACGACAAAGAGCAACTGACCAAGGAAAAAATCACTTCCATCATCAAAAACAATCCGGCCGACATGCCACGGTCGACCCCGCGTAAGATCAAGGTCAACGCCACGGACAGGCAGGTGGCGAGAGTGAGGGAACACCTGCACGAACTGCCGGGGATTGCCGTCATTCCGGAGGCGATACGGGACTACCGGCTGAAGACGTTTGCTTCCCACATTTTCGGCTATATGAACGCGATTACGGCCGAAACGTGGCCGAAATACAAGGACAAAGGCTATCTGATGACCGACAGGGTCGGCTATACGGGCCTGGAAAAACAGTACGAAGAATACTTGAAAGGCACGCACGGCGCGACACGGGTGGAAGTGAACATCAACGGCGATCCGATCCGCCGCGACCAAAACAGCAATTATATTGAGAAAAAGCCGATTCCCGGAGACGACCTGATCCTCACCATCAAAAAAAATCTGCAGCAAGCTGCGGAAGAGGCGTTGGCCGAAAGGGTGAATTCGTTGAAATCACGTGGCGTGAAACATGCGGCTGCGGTAGCGCTGGACCCCAATACGGGGGAAGTGCTTGCCATGGCGAGTTATCCGCCCTTCGACCCAAACCATTGGCTGAACGGAATTTCCCCTGAAAACTATGAACTGTTTAAACCCGCCGAATGGAACTATGCGGCGGAATATCCGGTCGAGCCGGGCTCCACCGTCAAAATGCTGTCCGTCATGATGGGGCTTAAAGAGGGTGTTGTAAAACCAGAGGAAACGATTTATTGCAGCGGCAGCCTGAATATCGCCGGTTACAATGCAGGCGACTGGAACCCGAGGGGACACGGTGCCATCGACGGGAAAAGAGCGATTGCAGAGTCCTGCGACGTTTATATGTACAGCCTTGCAATGAGATTGGCCAAACACCAATACCTCACCCAAATGAATGTGCGAAACTGGATGGAGAAATACGACAAGCCCGCCATCGATAAATTAAAACAGTATCAGCGGGAATTCGGTCTTGGCGTGAAAACGGGGATCGATCTTCCGTATGAAGCTGCCGGTAGCTACAACTACAACGAGTTGACCGCAATCAACTTGCCGTTTATGTTGATCGGCCAAAACGAGGCTTTTACTCCGCTCCAGCTTGCGCAATACGTAAGCACGATCGCCAACGGCGGGAACCGCATGAAACCGTATCTGGTAAAAGAAATTCGAGACCCTAACGGGAATACCGTCAAAAAATTTGAACCGGAGGTCCTGAACAAAGTTTCGTTTTCCCCTGAGCTCCTGCAATACGCCCGGGAAGGGATGTGGCAGGTTACGCATGAATCTTACGGCACGGCGTCTTATCTGTTCAAAGACAAACCCTACAACGTCGCTGGGAAGACCGGTACCTCCGAGACGGGGCGCAGAACGGAGAACTATTGGTTTGTGGGATTCGCTCCCTACGACAACCCGAAGATCGCAATCGCGGTGGTCGTTCCCGAAGGTCCCCTGAACGCCCACTCCTATGAGATGGCCGGCCCGATCGCGGAAAAAATGCTGGACACATTTTTCAACGTTTCTTCCAAAGCGACGGAGAGAAAATCGGTAACCGGCAATCAGGAATAAAAAGTATCGGCGGTTCCAAGAACTTGGATTGTAACCGAAGAACCCTCCGGCACAAAGGGAGCGTTGATCGGCAGGATCTCAAGGAAGTCTAAGCCCTTTCGGGAAATGATTTTTCAACGTGTGCTGCACCGTTTTTCCCCAACCGAGCGGGTAGTCCAAAACACAAACCAGGGTCCAGCCGTCGGATTCGCCAGGGTGTTCCAGCGGGAACGTTTCCCCCCGGAGATAGCTGCGGATTCTCGGATCGTCCGGCTGCAGGCGGAGTTTGCGGATCGCATCCGAACCTTTCAAAGTCATTGCCAGCGTATGGCTCGGCTCAAACCGTTTTTTCTTCAATGCCCCAAGGCGGAGCCCGGGTCTTACCCATTTCAGCCCCTTCAGGGCGGGGAGATCGTAAGGAAGCAGGTAGAGGTGTTCCCCTTGCACCAGAAATTGTCCGTCTCGTGGCGAATCGGACAGGTTGTCCCGCGCAAAGTCCAGATAAAGCCTGACCGCTTCCGCAGGCGCTCCCGTCCGGAGGGGAGTGAGTCGCGTTTCGGACCCGTCCGTTTTTTCCAACAGCGCGGCGAAATGTCCCTCCCCCCGCAGGCGATGCGGCCACAAGCGGACCGCCAGCGCCAAAGCCTCGCGGCCTTTCCCCCATTCCGGACGTCCCGGGGAGAACAGGGAGGCATTGGGAAACGGAAGCAGGTCGAATTCGGGGTGCCGTTTTAAAAATTCATCCAGCACGGCTTCGTTTTCGTCCGGCGAGAAGGTGCATGTCGAGTAAACCAGTTTTCCGCCCGGCCGCAGCATTTTGGCCGCTTCCTCGAGAATGTGCAACTGTCGGACGGTGCAGTAGACCACATTTTCGGGGGACCATTCTTCGCGTGCAGCCGGATCTTTGCGAAACATCCCCTCGCCGGAACAGGGGGCGTCGACCAGAATGCGGTCGAACCATCCGGGAAACGCGGTTGCCAGTTTTGCGGGGGTTTCATTTAATAGAATAGCGTTGCGCACTCCGAGTCGTTCGACATTCTCCGCCAGAATTTTGGCGCGGCTCGGGGTAAATTCGTTGGCGACCAGCACCCCATTGCCTCCCATAAGGGAGGCGAGATGGGTCGCTTTGCCGCCCGGTGCCGCACACAAATCAAGCACACGCTCACCCGGACGGGGAGCGAGGGCGGGTGCAATCGCCATCGCGCTCGGTTCCTGAATATAGTACAGCCCCGCTTTATGAAACGCATGTTTGCCCGGAGCTTCTTCTACATCGCAGTAAAATCCTTGGGAAGCCCAAGGAACCGGTTCCAATTTGAAAGGGGACATCGCCCCAAACGCTTCGACTGAAATTTTCAGGGTATTGACACGGAGTCCGGTCGTTTTCGGTTCGTCGTAGCTGTTGAAAAACATCTCCGCTTCGTCCCGCAACAATTCCGTCATGCGGGCGACAAAAGTTTCCGGCAGACCTCTCATAACAATCCTCCAACGGTGTGCTAAAATCTAATATACCACAACCGCGGAAGCGGATTACACAAAGCGGCGCAGGGCCCCGCAGGCCGGAGGGCGGATTTGGGGACAGCCCGGGGGTTCGGATGCCGGGAGACGGAACTTGCAGGGAGAGAGCGCCCGCATGGTAAGGAGTGAAACCGATGCTTGTCGGCGTTGACATGGTGGAAATCAAACGGGTCGAAAGACTTGCGGAAAACCCCTCCTTTTTGCACCGCATCTATACGGAGGAAGAGTTACAGCTTGTCCAGGAGGTGTGTAGCAGGCGGAAAGCGGAGATTCTAGCAGGACGGTTTGCTGTCAAGGAAGCGGTTGCAAAGGCGTTGGGTACCGGTATTTCAGACGGAATCAGATTTCGCGACATTCAAACCCTGCGCGGGGGGCAGGGTGAGCCTGTCGTCCGTTTGCTCGGTAAAGCTCGGGAAAAGGCCGACAGTCTTGGCGTGACGAAAATCAGCGCCAGCCTGTCTCACGCATCCGGCCTGGCAGTGGCTTACGTGTTGCTCGAATGCGGGTCAGGCGGAAAATGACTCGGCTCGTACGCACAATCCCCGCCGGTTGATTTCGTCGAGGAGCATCTGGATGAATTGATCGTCAAGTTTCAGCTCCACTGCGGTTTTGTAGGCTTCCAACAGCGCATCGTCGCTCAACAACCGCATGTTTAATCACCTCAAATCGGAATTTGGCCCGTGTAGCGATTTTTTCGCTGTGGTTTTATCGTAACACCGAAATGAGGTGAGAACAAGCGTTCTATTTATCCACAATCCGTTGTTGACAAGATGTGCACAAGATGTGGAAAAGTTGGCTGGACGTTTATATAACTGGGTGGATAACGGGGATAAAGTTATGCACAGTTTTCCACGTTGTCGTTTTTTGCAAGAAAATTTTTGTTTGTTTGCAATTGGCCTCTGTTTCTTTTTATGCGGAGTTGATGGATAATAGAATCAATCAAGGGAGGAGAGAATCAATGACGCGGGTTCGGGCTTTGATTCGGGAGGGAGATCGGAAACTTCTCACTTCTTTGCTGCGGTTGCGATCCTCTGCGGCATTGAATTTGTTGATGCGGGCGATCACCGTTTTTGGCGGGGCCGTGTTTTCTGTGGGGACGGTTCTTTTGCTGCTGCTGATAGCGGACGGCCCGATCAAACAAGCCGCCATCGTGGCCGCTGTGGGATTGTCGGGAAGTTTTGTGGCCGTGCAAGGGATGAAAAAGATGGTCAAGCGATTCCGACCTTACCTTGTGATGGCTGAGATCAAATTGTTGGGAAAACCTTTAAAAGACCACTCGTTTCCGTCGGGACACACAACTTCGATCTTTTCCATTGTGACTGCTTTTTCGATGACTTTTCCGGCCGTGGCGGGATGGGGTTACGGATTAGCTTCCCTCGTGGGAATTTCCAGGGTTTATCTCGGATTTCATTATCCGACCGACGTGTTGGCCGGCGTATTGATAGGGGTCGGCTTTTCCGTCGGTTCCCATATGGTGCTTCATTCATGGTTTTTATAGAGGTATAAGAACCATGTTTTTTTTGCACTCTATGTTATATGACAGAAATGTGGTATTATGGTTTGAGAAAGGCCTATGAAAAGGGTTACATAGATAAATCCAGAATATTCGATCTGGGAATTTTTCGGGGGTGGAAGATGATGACTACTCAAGTAAAAGCAGGTTTGGAAGATGTGGTTGCGGGTACTTCAGAGATTTGTTTTGTCGACGGTGAAAAAGGCAGATTGGTGTATCACGGCTATGACATTAACGAACTTGTCGGGAAAGCTTCTTTTGAGGAAGTCGTGTATCTGCTCTGGCACGGCAAACTCCCGAACCAAAAAGAACTTGACGATCTGCAAACCGAATTGAAACAATACCGTGACATTCCGTCGGATGTGCTCGAATTGGTGCGCTCGCTGGCCAATAACCCGGCGAATCCCTCGGGAATGGAAATTCTGCGCACCGCGGTGAGCTATATCGGAGCGGTTGATCCCGACAAGTCGATGAATCGCAATACCCATCTCAAACAAGCCGCAAAATTGATCGCGCTGTCCGCTTCCATAACGGCTGCGATCGGCCGTTTCAAAAACGGCCAGGACTATATCCCGCCGCGTGCGGATTTTGGGCACGCCGCCAATTTCCTCTATATGTTGACCGGAAAAGAACCGGACGCACTGGCGGTGGAAGCTTTTGACGTGGCGTTGATCCTGCACGCCGACCATGAATTAAACGCCTCCACCTTTGCGGGACGTGTAACGGTGGCTACGTTGTCCGACCTCTATTCGGGTGTCACCTCCGCAATTGGCGCTCTGAAAGGACCGCTGCACGGCGGCGCCAACGAAGACGTGATGAGAATGTTGATGGAAATCGGTTCCATTGAGGATACGGCCAAAGAAGTCCAGGCAAGACTTGACAGGGGAGTCAAAGTTCCGGGATTCGGCCACCGCGTGTACCGCAACTATGACCCGCGCGGACTGGTTCTGAAGCGTTACGCAAAAGAGCTGACCGCAAAGGCCGGCAACACGAAGTGGTTCGAAATGACCGAGATCACGGAACAAGTCGTATTGAAACATTTCGAACGCAAAGGAAAAGATTTGAAATACAACGTCGACCTGTATTCCGGGTGCCTTTACAACGCGATGGGCATCCCGGTCGAACTGTTTACGCCGATTTTCACGATGAGCCGCATGTCCGGCTGGACCGCTCATTTCCTTGAGCAGTACGCCAATAACCGGATCATTCGTCCGCGTGCCGACTATACCGGTCCCGTCGATCTGGAATTTGTGCCGATCCGTGAGCGCAAATAAAACGAGTGTGAGTAAAAACCGCATATCTGTAATATAACAGAAAAATGAAAACCCCCGTTCAACGGGGGTTTTGTTGTGGCAACGGTTCCTTTCGCCCGGACAGCCTGGTGAACCGTACCGAAATCGTTGAGACTCGGGTCAGATTTTACGATTTTCTGAAAAGCGGCCGCACGCTGTCGAATAACGCGACCAGAGCGATTCCAACGGAGTCGACCCCCACGTCGACCCAATGACCTGTCCGCCCGGGCACAAATGTTTGATGCCACTCATCCGTTGCCGCATATAAAAGGGCGATGGCAGCACCGAGCAACAGGGGTTTCGGGGGACGGATACGCGTTTGCTTGAGGGTTTGGATCCAGAGGAATGTAAGAACTGCAAATTCTGTGACATGGGCCCCTTTTCGAATAAAAAATTCCAGCATGCCATAGGGTTTTTGCCACGTGACAAGCTCGCCGTCGTAGTAAAACTCGATATGGGGCAGCCATTGTTGCAGGACCGGCAGCGGGAGGAAGGAACCCAAAACCGGCTTCAGGTCCTGTTGTTGATAGGGTTCAGCCGATTTCAAAAAAATCGCCAGCATGAAAACAAGAGCTGCAGTCAGCCACAGATAGCCCGACCGATTCCGGAACAACAAAAAACACACCCTTTCGGCAGGATCATTCTTCTTGATTCTACCGTCAGGGTGCTTTTTTTGCCAGTCCCACGGCTCATCGGGAACAATGGCTGATGAACAGGCATACGGCGCAACTTCACTTCATGGGATTTTTTCCGGGATTTCAGTGCTGCGGTTGGCTGGGTTCGGAAATCTCCGACAGAGCGTGCCCGGCTTCATTTTCGTGAATCGAGACGGTTGCCAGGTCACCGATTGCCACGATCCCGACCAGACGGCCGTTTTCAACAATCGGCAGCCGGCGGATTTGATGCTCGGCCATCAAATCGGCCGCTTGATGGGCATCCATCTCGGGGGTGCCGGTGACCACCGAACGGGTCATGCAACTTTCAACGCGGGCGGTGTTGACATCCTTCCCTTCCGCCACCACTTTCAGAACGATATCGCGGTCGGTGACGACGCCGACCAGTTTGTCCCTTTCGCAGACCGGGACAATTCCCACGTCAATGCTGCGCATGATTTTGGCTGCGTCCAAAACCGTATTCTGGGGACTGCATGTATGAACGTCATGGGTCATGAGTTCGCGCAGTTTCATCCAATCGCCTCCTCTGTGAAATAAAAAAGACTGCGAAGCATCCCCGCAGTCTGTAGGATGAGCCATTAAGCCTTCTTGTATACCCCGGCGTAAAATCCCCAGATTCCAAGGGCAAGATGCAGGATGTTTTCGGTCGCTTCGAGACGGATTCCCGGAAGGGACGGAGCAAAAAATCCGACGATTCCCAACACCAACAGCACGGAGCCAACAACGGAGGCATACAAATTCGCTCTGTTGTTTGCAGCGGCGGCAATCCCCAACACTCCCAGCGCCAGATGGACGACATTGTGTGTGACGTCGAATTGAATGAGGCCGAACAACTGTTTTACAAAGAAACCCAAAATACCGAGGACGATGAAAATCCAACCAGACACACGTGCAAACGTTGTCGCCAATTGAATCCCCCCTCAAATTTTGACAGTGCAAGCACCGTCTAGTTCATACATACGCGGAGGGGTGTTCAGAAATTCGCCGGAACGGCAAATAGCACCCACGGTGTCCGGTCGATGGTTTTCCCGTTCTTTCTCGCTTCCGAAGACAGGAAAAAATGACGGGCTCCCTCCAAGATCCGCTCGGGTACTTGGTTATTAAGGCCATACGCGATAAAGTGATGCTCTGAGCCGGCTGAGAGGGAACGGACGTAAGCGACATATTCCAGTGCCGGATCCGCAAACGGCAAGGGACGGATGGTTAGACGCCATGTTCCGGTTTGGCGGGTCAACGACACTTGGTGGCGGGCTCCCTCAACAATGGCGGATTGCTTAAAAATCTGAGGGGTTACGGATTCGAACAACTCGTTTTTTCGGATGAAAGATTCCAGATATCCTTTCATCACGGTGATTTGGCTTTTATGCTGATGCAGCGCTTTCGTTTTCACGTCGATCTCCGTTGGCGTTAAAGCAAGTGAGCGCCAACCGGACTTGACGCTTAAGGCGCCGGGAACCGTCAAACTCATGTCCGGCCGCGCAGCGTGCGGATGCGGCCAATGCGGATAGTGGACCAAATAGCGCCACTGCCGAGGATTCAAGTGGCACTTTGCCAGCGCGTATTCCATAAACGCTTGCGCCGCCCAATGGTCGTCATGCCGGTCGACGCTTGCCGGATACAGGATATCGGTTGGATCATACTGCAGAATATAAGACTCCAACAGCTTTGCCAATTGTTGCCCGAAATAGGGGACTTGCGCTGCATACGCCAACGGATAGGGGCATTTGGTATGGCCGGTACGGCCGGAAAATGCAGGTTCCGCTTCCCAATACTCTTTCCAAAGCAAATGCAGTCCCCCGTCGGGAAATCCGAAAAACAGTACGTCCCCGGGGGAAAGTCCCAACATGGACACAGCCCGCAGCAGTTCCGCCTGGCGTTGTTCTCCCAACTGCTTATAGTGTTCCGGGGCCGGGGAACCGGTACCGGCAATTGTAGCGGCCGCTTTTCGAAATCCGTCGCCGTTGGTCAGCACCACCAACCGGATCTGTTTGCCCGCTTGCTTGGCGTGTTGAATCAGACCGCCGGCGGCAATCGTTTCATCGTCCGGATGCGGAGCGACGATCAGAATTCGATCCCCCATCGATTCGGCGGACAGCTTTTCGGACATTGGCAATTCTCCCCTTCGCGGCGCGGTGTGGGTCAAATTGGAGACCAGAAAAACAAGCAGCGCCGTCAAACCGCAGACGCGCAAAAATTGGATCATTTGCCCGCCTCCTTTGTACCCCAGTATGTACTTTATTCCGTTTGACCATAAGTGTATTCCCGGCGGGAGGGGGGAAAGACTAAAGATGGAGGTGAGGGAAAATGACTGACATCAATCCGCCTTTGCGGGAGAAGAAAGCGCCTTGGCGCGACACCCCGCTCGACCACTGGAGCAAGGATATTGATCCCGCCGTCATGTCGGGGGATCAGTGGGTTGACAACGAACACGATCCCGGATCCGAAAGAAGGGAGAATCAGCAGTTGTTGTCAGGAGATGTCCCGTCACCGCTCGCGCCGTTCATGCATCCTACACACGACGTGACATACGGGGAAGAGTAAAGAGTGATGAAAGCCCGCCTTGCAGCGGGCTTTTGTTTTTAAACTGCGAAGGCTCACTTCGTTTTGGAAGGGTTGCCGTTTCGTTCCCATTGTCTCAAATAAGGAGTCGGGTCGAACGCAAATTCGGTTCTGCCCGTGTCCCGGTACATGCCGTAGTGCAGATGCGGGGCGAATTTGCCGGAGGTCCCGGGCTTTCCGTAACCGGAGGCCCCGACATAGCCGATCACCTGTCCGGGGGTTACGATGCTTCGGATTTGAATCCCCTTTTCAAAGCGGGAGAGGTGGGCGTAATAATGATAGACGTTGTTCAGATCACGGATGCCGATTCGCCAACCGCCGTAATCGTTCCACCCCTTCAGTTCGACGTATCCGTAGGTTGTGGCGACAACCGGCGTTCCGTAAGCGGCGAAAATGTCGGTTCCTTCGTGAATTCTGCGGCCACCCCAACCTCTCCGGTCGCCCCATGTGCTGCGGTAAGTGTAATTGTACCGTTTGGGGATCGGAAACGCGTTCCCTTTCAGTTCGGTTGTGCCGAACTGGCTGTAAATGCGGGCAAAAGAAGTGATACGGTCGACGATCAGCGATTCTTGATAATGATTCCAAAGCGCGATTCGGATGTCGTCTTCCGAGGTGCCGCCCGATCGCAGCAAAGCGGCTAAAGCATAGAGGATGTCGCTTTCATTTTTGGGATCGGCGCTCCCATCCATATTGCCATCGCGGCCAATGCCGCCGTAAATCCGAATCGTTCCCTCATAGCGGTCTTCCTGGTTTGGGTTGAGCTGCCCGCACCATATGTGTGCGGGTATTTCCATCGAGGTTTCACCGGGTTGCTGTTTTTTTTTCCAACGCAGGTTGGATTCGTACTGGTAAATCGCCGCGATATAATACCAGGGAACTTGGGTCTTGGCGGCCACATTTTTAAATTTCAAGGTCGGGTCCGCCTTCGGATTGCTTCTTGCCGTGTCTGCGGCGTATGTTGGAACCAGGGGCAGCAGGGACAGCACCCAGACGCAGAGGAGAATACGGAAGGTTTTCTTCATGCCATACCACCTCAATACTCGTCAAGCTTGGTGATTTCATCGATCAACGCCATGGGATTCAGCTTGCGGGCCCTTTTCAGCAGACTCTCATGGCTCGGATCGGCAAGATCGAAGTAAAAAAACGGGATCCCCTTGTGGCTTTTCCGCCGTAACACGTGTCGCACGAGACAGCCCCTCCTTCACGTTCCGGAAAATGTTTATCTTTTAATCTGCACCAAAAACCGCGCAGCTTGAGAGGAAATAAATGTATTTGCCGGGCGACTGACTGGAAACCTTGTCCGGACAGTGGTAGAATCAGCTTGCGTTGATCTGCACGAATCTTGTATCGGTTCCGGGCCGGATGATGATAAATCCCCGCGAGTTGGTGACATCCACCTTGATTTTTGTGTTGTCCCGGAAATAAGCTTCGATGCTTTTGATGGAAGGATTGTAAACCATGCCGAACAAGACCCCGTTCTCAGGGTCCCAGGGATTGCCCGCGACAATCGTGTTATAGGAGACCGATTCCCGTACGGGATCTCCGACTGGGATCGCGATTCGTTCCAGGATACGGATGTTGGGGCCTTGTTTTGTTACGATGGCGAGCCCGTCATTGCCCGGTATGCTGTACAATACGTATGAGACCTTTTGCGTGTGGGCGGTTTGCCTTATGGACAACGGCCGTTTTTTATCGGCGGGCGGGTTCATGTCCCGCATCAGTTGTTGTTGAATGGCGGGAAGCTCGAGGTCGCTGATTGGGCCTTGCCCGATGGCGTTCTGAATCACGGATTCCCCGGTCTTTGGGGCAGTTTGGTTGGGCCTGTTGCTGCTGCAGCCGGCCAGAGCGAGAAGACTGGCTCCAATCAGAAATGGGGTGACCAATCGCATAGCAAAGCCCCCTTGGCGGAATTTTTCAAAGAATAGAATCCCCGAGAGGGGCTGCACCCATACAATGCAAGACGGATCGGAGGATAGATCGAAATGCTGAATTTCCAACTGCACATGCCGACGCGGATTCTGTTTGGAGCGGGAGAAGTCGACAAAGTGGGAACGGAAGCGGTCAGATACGGCCGTAAGATCCTGCTTGTCACAGGCAGAAATTCGACCCGGAAAACGGGGGTGCTGGATCGGGTGCTCCATTCGCTGGATGGAGCGGGGGTTGAGGCGGTTTTGTTCGACCGGATTGAACCGAATCCGCGGGCTTCCACAATTGACGAGGGGGGACGCATCGCAAGGGAGGAACATTGCGAAGTGGTCGTCGCTGTCGGTGGAGGTTCCGCGATGGATGCGGCGAAAGCGATTGCGACGGTGGCGTTGTCGAAACGGCCGATCCATGAGTATTTGGCGGGAACGCATGCGGAACTCTGGAAAGAACTGCTGCCGGTGCACGAAGCGCTGCCTGTGATCACCGTTCCGACATTGGCTGCCACAGGTTCGGAGGCTAATTCCACCGCGGTTGTCACGAACTGGGAAACAAAAGAAAAAGCGAGCATCTCCGGGCCGGGCCTGTTTCCCGTCGCGGCGATTTTGGACCCGGAACTTACGTATACGGTGCCGCCGTCTTATACGGCGGACGGCTGCGCGGATATTTTCACCCACCTGTATGAGTCGTATTTGACGGGGGAAGCGGATGCGTATGTGCAGGATGAAATCACGGAAGGGTTGATGCGCAGCGTGATCCGTTTTGCCAAAACGGTTCTGGATGAGCCGTGCAACTACGAGGCACGGGCCGCGATTCTTTGGGCCAGTACCCTGGCGCTGATCGGAGTGGCGGGAGCCGGGCGCGGGGGATCGTTTCCGGTGCACCAAATCGAACACCCGCTGTCGGGGCATTACGACATCTCCCATGGAAGAGGACTTGCGATTCTGGCTCCGGCTTATTTTCGATATGTGTACAAAGATCGTCCGGAACGATTCGCCCAGATGGGAAGGCGCGTGTTCGGGGTACAGGAGGCGGATGATCTGAAAGCGGCGGAAGCCGCGATTCAATCGGTCGCAGCCTGGTTTAAGGAAATCGGCGTGTATGACACTCTGAAAAACCAAGGCATCCCGCGGGATTCACTGTCCATAATGGCTGGCGACGCGGTGCGCGTCGGTGGGCGGGGACAAGGGTTCATCCCGGGGATTCGCGAATTGCGGGAATCCGATGTATTGGCGATTTATGAAGCTTGCTACGAATAATATCGAAGAGGGCGGCGGAACCGCCGCCTTGGGCGATGGAAGCGGCGCTGTCACCTGTTGCATACAGGGCGGTTCGATTAAGCATCGCAACCGGAAGTGAGGATTCCGCTTTCCTCGATTCTCCGCACCGCTTCCTGCAGCTTTTCCTCAGACTGCACAAGAGCGATCCGCACATAGCCTTCGCCTTGCTGGCCAAACCCGATGCCGGGAACCACGGCGACACCCGTTTGTTTCAGCAATTTCCGGGCGAACTCGCGGGACGGCATTTCGAGCGGCACTTTTGCCCAAACAAACATGGTAGCTTTCGGTTTTGGAATCCGCCAACCGATACGGGCGAGTCCGTCAAGCAGCACATCGCGCCGGGCCTGATACGTTTTCGCCATCTTGGCGGTGTGGGACTGATCGCCGAGCAGCGCTGCCGCACCCGCCTTCTGTATTGCGGTGAAGACTCCGTAATCGATATTGGACTTCACCACAGCCAGCGCCCGCAGAATCTCTCTGTTGCCGGCCGCGAAACCGATGCGGCAGCCTGCCATGTTAAAGCTTTTTGACAGAGAATGAAATTCGACGGCGATGTCTTTGGCTCCCTCGATCTCTAGGATGCTGATTGGCCGGCACCCGTCAAACGCCAGTTCCGAATAGGCGATGTCGCTTACGACCGCGATGCCGTATTTTTTTGCAAAAGCCAGCGCTTTTTCGTAAAATCCGCGATCCGCGACGGCGGTAACCGGGTTGTTCGGATAATTCAGGATCATGAACTTCGCGTTGCGGGCCACCTCTTCCGGGATGGCGGAAAAGTCGGGCAGAAAATCGTTCGCTTCCGTCAACGGCATCCGGTAAGGGATACCGTTAGCCAGATGCACGCTGACTTCGTAAATCGGATACCCCGGGTCCGGCACCAGGACATATTCGCCGGGATCGACCAAAGCAAGCGCTAAGTGGGACAATCCGTCCTGCGACCCCATCAGAGCCATGCATTCGGAGGCGGGGTCGAGCCGGACGCCGAACCTCCTGCCATACCAAGCCGCGACCGCTTCCCTGAAAAAAGTGGCGCCTTGCGAACTGGGATACCCATACCCGCCAGTATCCGCCACCGCCTCTTTCAACGTTTGCATCACATGCGGAGGCGGCGGCAGGTCGGGCGAACCGATGTCCAGATCGATGATCTCTTTTCCTTCCGCGCGAAGTTGTTGTTTCAGTTCGTTCAGTTCATAAAAGATGGCGGAACCGAAATGTTCCAGCCGTTTTGAAACTTGCATACCGTTCCCCCCACCACAAATATGGGAAGTTATTTTGGTTTCCGAAACACTGACAAAACAGGTTCTTGGGTTCCCATTAGCTCCACATCGATTTCAATTGGCCGTACTTGGCCATGATTTCTGCAAACAACTCCGGGTTGTCCTTTTTCAGTTTGGCCCGCGCTTTTTTCCATGCGATCGCTTCGGGGCCGTAAATCTCTTTTGCAAGATCCCACAGTTCCGGATCGTATTCGCGAACCTGTTCCCACATCAGATTGACGACCTCGAACGTATCCGGCTGGGCGCCCGGTTCCCAGATGCGCTGCGGAAAAACTGCTTCCATCAGGGTCAGGAAGTTAAATTGCAGGATGTAATGCAATTCCACGCTGATCGGCGCGACCGACCGAGCGGCCTGCAGCCGGATCCGTTCCTTCGGATCGTTGGTTTCCGGGTCGATGCCATGGACCAGCATTTTGTAGGTTTCCAGGTGGCGCTGGCCGATTTCGTACAATTCCGGCGCTTCGATCGGGGGGATAAAATAATGGGCTTCGTTTGCCCGTAGGCCCCCGCAGGCGCGCACTTGGGCTGTGGTGTAGGTTACAAGATGATCATATACCACTTTGCTCGTCCAAAATTCAAATTTGACATGCTCTCCGCGAAACACGGAAGTATGCCCCATTTTTAACATGTTTAACGGGCGTTTCACGTTCTCTTCGTCCAATTTTCCCAAAAAAATCGCCGCGGTTTTGGCGAGTGACAGCCGGTCCGGATCGGAATAACGCAAAATCTTGACACGGGGCTGAATACGGTTTTCCATTCCATAACCTCCACTTGCTTTCATGTTTGATAAAAGATTCGATATGAGTCGACAGATTCCTGTCGATAAAATATCTTATTTGCATATGCCTGATTTGCCTGATTTGCTTATTGACAATTTGGGCGGGAACCGGTATTCTTTTCATGAATGGAAAAGCGTGTTCTGCAAAGGGGAGTAGCTTCTGGGAAAGATCATTCGGGCGAATCGCGTTCGAATGTTCTCTGGACAATAAAGCCGTCAATCCGGGATTCTGCGATCCCCGGCTTTATTGGCAACGCGATGTTGTTTGCAAGACCTTTGCCCTCTGTCAGGGCGGGGTTTTTTATTTTTCTGGATTATGGAACACTACTCGGGGAGGGAAACGAGATGTGGGAATCCATCGCGTCCTTATTTAGCATTATCATCATCAATCTGGTATTGAGCGGCGACAATGCCATCGTGATTGCGCTGGCAAGCCGGAAACTGCCGGAAACCCAGCGCAAACGGGCCATACTTTGGGGAACTTTGGGCGCGGTGGCGCTCAGGATCACACTGACGTTTATCGTTGTCTGGCTGCTTGAAATCCCGTTTTTAATGTTAGTTGGCGGTTTGATGCTGATCTGGATTTCTTTTAAACTGTTGGTTGACAAAGACGAGCATGTGGAAATCAAAGCCGGTAACAACTTGTGGCAGGCTGTTCAAACGATTATCGTTGCCGATTTGATCATGAGCATGGATAACGTCTTGGCGATCGCGGGTGCCGCTCAGGGGAATTTCTATCTTGTCGTGATCGGGATCGCGTTCAGCATACCGATTATCGTTTGGGGCAGCACTATCATTTTAAGGTTGATTGAAAGATTTCCGGCGATTATTTACATCGGAGCCGGTATCCTGGCCTACACGGCCGGGGAGATGCTGGTCGATGACGAAATGGTTTACGGACTGGTGTACGAAATACCGGGCATTCATTATATCATCCCGCTTGTCACGGCGGCTCTGGTGCTGACGATCAGTTATGCGATGAAAAAAGGGGTGCGGGACCCGATCGAACAGGAAGGCATCTGAAGCACGCAATAAAATTTGTTTGGCGTTCAGGTTCACACCCCTGTTGAAGTCTGCTACCATATACGGAGACGATCTGGAAACGGGGGTTTTTGCATGACAAAGCCGGTCATTTGCGAAAAAAAAGATTCCATTGCGGTTATCCGGATCAACCGGCCGGAAGCCAGCAACGCCGTTAACTCCGAAGTCATGGCCTTGCTTGCGGAAGCGCTGGAACAAGCGGCCGCCGATGCGGATGTGCGGGCCGTGATTTTGACGGGAACCGGCGACCGTTCGTTTGTCGCGGGCGGTGATTTGAAAGAGTTCCATGAGTCCCTGAAGACTGCTGAGGACGTGTACAAAAAATGGAGTGACATGCGAGGGATTCTCTACCGAATTGCGACGTTTCCGAAACCTGTAATTGCGGCGCTTAACGGAGCTGCACGCGGCGGCGGCGGAGAAGTTGCGGCAGCCTGCCATTTCCGTGTGGCTTCCGCAACGGCAACAATCGGGTTTGTGCAGGTCAAGCTCGGGATATCCCCCGGTTGGGGAGGAGCCGCGCTGCTTGCGAGAGCCGTCGGCTACCAGACTGCGCTCAGACTGGTTTTGACAGGCAGGGTATTGTCGGCCGGGGAAGCCAAACAGCTCGGGCTGGTCGATGAAGTGGCGCCACAAGAAGCGTTCTGGGAGCAAGTCTGGGAATTTGCCCGGGAAATCGCCGGGAATTCGCCGGCAGCGGTGCAAGGCATGCTGCAAATGATGCGTGAAGCGCTGGAATTGCCGCTGGACAAGGCGATGGATCTGGAAAGCAGGCTGTGTGCGTCGCTGTGGAATTCGGAGATCCATCAGTCGGCAATCGAGCGGTTTCTGAGCCGCAAAAAATAAATTTTTCCCACTTTTGATCGGGCGTTCCTTGGCGAATCCGGCACCTCATCCGTCTGGTAAGCTGCTGGAGGGATCGCAGTGGATGCGACGGGACGCCCGTTATCGCCGAACTCCGGGGTGTGATCCGGAAAAGCACAACGATATGGCACGGATATGTCGGTATGGATGTGGATACGTGCGGGGTGGAAGTTTTTCTCGCCTCTTGCTTATCCGGCAGGGGCTATGTATAATAATATTTGCCGCCGATTCGGGGTCGTAGCTCAATTGGTAGAGCACTGCGCTGGCAGCGCAGGGGTTGTGGGTTCGAGTCCCATCGATTCCACCACTGTTTGGGGGTTCCGTAATAGCAGAATGTGCGGGGCCCCGCCAGCATAACGTTTAGATAGAACAGGCAGTGAACCATCGCTTCACTTTTTAATGTTGATATTGTTTTACGGCGCCATAGCCAAGTGGTAAGGCAGAGGTCTGCAAAACCTTTATTCCCCGGTTCGAATCCGGGTGGCGCCTCCATTTTCAGATGCCGGAGTGGTGGAATGGCAGACACAAGGGACTTAAAATCCCTCGGGTGGTTACACCCGTGCCGGTTCGAGTCCGGCTTCCGGCACCAACTGGGACTTGCAAGGTTTTTGGCCGATTGTCCGGAACCACCGGGCAGTGTTTTGAACGATGAATCCCCGGTGTCTAACGGAAGTTTGTTAACCCAAGGGATTTTTCCCCCTTTGTGGTGGGTTGCGCCTTCACCGAGGGGATTTTTTATTGGAAAAAATTGTACCTTGCGTTGTATATTCAACCAGATCCCGCTATGCTGAGAACACCGGAGCTTTCCATTGCATATCTTAAGATCAAAGGTGCAACGGCGGGGTGGGTGATGTTGCAAGGAAACGGAAGAAACGTTGCACAAGACATCGTTCGTACGGTCTACCAGACGATCGATATTGCCGTTGTTATTCTGCTGTTGACAGGACAAATTACGATTCGCGGAGTGTTTGTTACGCCCGAGGGGGTTTCGCTGTCGCTGTCCGGTCCTTTTACCGGCAGGCCGCGGGCGGAAGCCATCCCGCAAGTTCCGCAGGCAAGCATTGTCCTTGATTCGTTGGACATCATCGCTGCATTGCTGCTTTTGGTCGGTCAAATCAACGTGATCGGGACTTATGTAACGTCGGGCGGATTTACCATAGTCATTGGCGGGCCGCCGTTCGGATTGCGGAAGAAAGAAGCATACGTACCGGAAGCGGTGCGCTTTTTTACCGAATACCAGGACCTGGTGTTGCAAAAATGCCAACTCTATCCTGCCAAAAAGAAGGACTGATACCCTATGGCGTTGCCGGACATCCCGGCCATTAAGCCGTCGCGAGGCACTATCTTTTTCATGGCCGTGTTTTTGGCTGTGTTTATGTTCTTCTTCACCCGTGACAAAACGGAACCCAGCGATTGCAGGACTTAAAATTCCTGTTTTTACATTATTTTACATTAAGCAGATGGAGAGGGTATGATCCACATATTCAGATGGGGTTGCAGGGGAGGGCTTTCGCCCTCGCGCCTACTGTGAGGCGAGACTCTGACCGTGGCACCGGCTCAGGGTCTCTTGCTTTTTCGGAAGTTGATCAACGCTTTTCGCCAAAGGGTTCGATAAGATCCAGCGAGAAGTGTTTGCGCTGTGCTCCCGTATATCGCGCACAGTCAAAACATATACTGTATAACACCTTTGGGGCGTTTGCCTAATGAAAGGGTGAATGTTTTGAACTTCTGCGCAATCGGTGCCGGCAAGTTGTTTGACCGGATGGCTTGTTGTTTAGAGACCGGTCTGCAAGAGCTGCGGATATTCGGGAATCGAATCACGACGGGCAGATGCCGACGAAGCGGCAGTTGGGATTTCACCGTCGAGTGGCAGGAAACGGACGTGTCCGAGCCGGTGCAGGCCTGTCTGGCGAAAGCGTTAACCGATTTCCTGACGCGGATCTGGGAACGGGAACAAATCCGCAAACGAATCGCCAACGAATATACATACTATGATCTGGAGGAAGTGGAGTACCTTACGGAAAAAGCCGTTCAATATCTGGCGGCTTACAAACGGGCCAATGCGCGTTTTTGCAGAAAAAAGGAAATGGAGCTGGAAATTTTGCGCTGTCTGAAGGAGCAACCGGTTCTGAACCTGGAAGGTTTGATTCGGTTTCGCCTTCGCGCATTCGAGGCCGATCTTGTTTATGCTGTGAAACTGGCGAACGACGAATACCTGATGGACCGGGAATACCAAGAGTTTATCAAGCTGCTGCGCCATTTTTTGATCATGCAAAAACCGCGGGTACCCTTGCTTCACCTTATTGCCAACGTGGCAGAGTCCCGTCTGGTGGATCAAAACGGAAATCGTATCGTGACCGAGGATCTGGGCCCATTTGCAACCGATTTTGGCGACGGCGACCTGCAGCGGGACGACATGATCGTTTCCGCGTTGATTACGCTGGCTCCGGCCAAGTTAAGGATTCATGTCACAGATTTGTCGTTAACGGACAATGCGATGGTGGAAACGGTGAAACGCGTATTTGAAGACCGGGCGCATATATGCAAGGGATGCCCGTTGTGTCAGAATCCGTCCGAACATTGGCAGCAAAACAGTCAGTTGCCAAACAGTCAGTTGCCTCTTGACTATTTGAGATAAAGGCACTATCATTAGTGAAGTCATAAGCGAATTTAGCGGCGATGACCGAGGACAGCGTTCCTTTGCACGACTCCCAGAGAGAAAGTGCCACAGGCTGAAAGCACTTTTGTGAAACGGCAAAAGAACGACCCCCTCGCAGCTTTCCGGAGGAACCTCATGAAAATGGTTTGGTGGGCAGTATTCCGGGACGGCTCCCCTCCGTTACGGGGCAATGAGGATTCGGGAAAGCCCCGGATCGAAACAAGGTGGAACCACGTGAGCGGCACGCTTTCGTCCTTGCAGATTTTTAGGGTCTGCGGGAACGGAAGCGTTTTTTCGTTCGATCAGGGATTCTATCGGGCTTTGACTTCTAAAACAGGGAGGATTCTGAAAATGACAGTCGATTCGGAAAAGGAAATCAAAGTGGAGTTAAAAGACGGTTCCGTAAAAACGTATCCGGCCGGCACCACTCTGTTGGATATTGCGGCCTCTTTGTCGCAAGCGTTGAAAAAGAATGCCGTTGTCGGAAAACTAAACGGGAAACCGGTTGATTTGAACACGCCCCTTATGGAAGACGCAAAAGTGGAATTTTTCACTTACGACGACCCCGAGGGTCTCGAGACGCTTCGCCATTCGTGCGCCCATCTGATGGCACAGGCGGTCTCCCGGTTGTGGCCGGAAGTGAAATTTGCGATCGGCCCCGTGATTGAAGACGGATTTTATTACGATTTTTCCGGCCGGTCCTTTTCGCCTGACGATCTGCCGCTGATTGAAAAGGAAATGGAAAAAATCATCAAAGAGGATCTGCCGATCCGCCGTCAGGAAATTTCGCGGGAAGAAGCACTCAAGATGTTCGAAGAACGGGGCGATCGCTTTAAAGTCGAGATCATCAACGAACTGCCGGAAGATGCGGTGATCTCGATTTATCACCAAGGCGAGTTCACCGATCTCTGCACGGGACCGCATCTTCCGTCCACCGGGCGGATCAAGGCGTTCAAACTGCTTTCGATTGCCGGCGCGTACTGGCGGGGCAAGGCGGACAACGAGATGCTGCAGCGGATTTACGCCACCGCGTGGCCGAAACAGTCGCAGTTGGAGGAATATCTGCAGCGGCTGGAAGAAGCGAGACGGCGCGATCATCGCCGCCTCGGCAAAGAACTGAAACTGTTCGCGCTGTCGAAAGAGGTGGGCCAGGGGCTTCCGCTGTGGCTGCCAAACGGCTCCCGCATCCGCCGCACCATTGAACGCTATATCGTGGATCTGGAAGAAAGCCTCGGGTATGAACACGTGTACACGCCGCATCTGGCGAGCGTGGAACTGTACAAGATTTCCGGGCACTGGGACCACTATCATGAGAACATGTACCCGCCGATGAAAATGGACAACGAAGAACTGGTGCTCCGTCCGATGAACTGTCCGCATCACATGATGTTGTTTAAACAGGAGCTTCGCAGCTATCGGGATCTGCCGCTGCGCATCGCGGAACTGGGCACCATGCACCGCTACGAGATGTCCGGAACGCTGTCCGGTCTGCAGCGGGTGCGGGCGATGACGCTGAACGACGCGCATATTTTCTGCCGTCCGGATCAGATCAAGTCCGAGTTCAAAAAGGTGGTGCAACTGATCCAGCGGGTGTACCAAGATTTTCAGATCAAGGACTATTGGTTCCGCCTGTCCTACCGCGACCCGAACAATACCGAGAAGTACTTCCCGAACGACGAGATGTGGGAAAAGGCGCAGTCGATGCTGAAAGAAGCGATGGACGAGATGGGGCTCTCCTATGTCGAAGCGGAAGGGGAAGCCGCTTTCTACGGACCGAAACTGGACGTTCAGGTGAAGACCGCCATCGGCAAGGAAGAAACCCTATCCACCGCCCAGCTTGACTTCCTGTTGCCGGAACGGTTCGATCTGGAGTACGTCGGGGAAGACGGAAAAATGCACCGACCGGTGGTCATCCACCGCGGGATTCTCAGTACCATGGAGCGGATCACCGCTTATCTGATCGAGGTGTACGAGGGGGCGTTCCCGACTTGGCTGGCTCCGGTTCAGGCGAAAGTGCTGACCATTTCCCCGCAATTTGAGGAGTACGGCCGGAAAGTGTACGAGTACCTCAAGAGCAAGCGGATCCGTGTGGAATTGGACAGCCGTAACGAGAAGATCGGCTATAAAATTCGGGAAGCCCAGATGCAGAAGATCCCTTATATGCTGGTTGTCGGGGCGAAAGAGGCGGAAAACGGCACCGTGGCCGTACGCAAGCGCGGAGCCGGCGATCAGGGAGCGCAAAAGTATGAAGTCGTGGCGGACATGATTCTGTCGGAAATTCAGGCACGCAAGTGAACAATTCCCCCGGGGACATCCCGGGGGATTTTCCATGCAAGGCGGAGATTTTGTGTGAAATAGAACAATAACTACAAAAATTCGCCAAATTTATATGGTTTCTTATGGCAAAAACGGCTTTTGCCGGACTCGCTTCTTGCAACTGATGAGAGTATGCTAAGTTCATTGTTTATAAGTGCATTGTTTAAGAGAAAACCGCTTTTAACTCCCGCCAAAATGGGTATTCTACAGTGGGAAACGGTCGCTTTGAAAGAGGAGGACCCTGATGGCTCAGACATTGTTTGAAAGGTGGCTAACGCCTGCCCGGATCTTGGCGGTGGGCTTTGCAACGCTGATTCTGATGGGGGGATTTTTGCTCAGTCTGCCGATCGCGTCCAACAGCGGAGAGGGACTCAATTTTCTCGACGCGCTGTTCACCGCCACTTCGGCCGCATGCGTGACCGGTCTGGTGGTAGTGGATACTTTGACACAGTTTAATCTGTTCGGCCAACTCGTGATTCTGGCTTTGATTCAAGTCGGCGGTCTCGGTTTCATGACGGTGGCGACGTTTATCATCATTTTCACCGGCAAGCGCATCGGACTGAAAGAGCGGCTCGTGATGCAGGAGGCGCTGAATGTCAATTCGCTGCAGGGAGTCATTCGCCTGGCGCGCAATATCGTTCTGATCACATTGGGGATCGAGCTGTTTTTTGCGGCGATACTGGCTTTTCGTTTTTCGTTTGTAATGCCGGCGGGCCGGGCCGTCTATTACGGGATCTTTCATGCGGTTTCCTCTTTCTGTAACGCGGGATTCGACCTGTTCGGGAATTTTAAGAGTCTGACCGACTTTGTGGATGATCCGGTCGTCAATTTTGCGGTGATGATTTTGATCATCTTGGGCGGATTGGGGTTTACGGTGCTGGTTGATTTGTGGAAAGCACCTAGGCCGGAAAAATTGTCCCTGCACAGCAAACTGGTGTTGACCATGACATCCGCCATGCTGATTGTCGGAGCAATTGGCTACTTTTTCCTGGAAATGCACAACCCGAAGACGATGGGGACGCTGGATTGGAACGGAAAACTGATGGCTTCCATGTTTGCTTCCACCACCGCCCGGACGGCGGGGTATGCGACGATTGATTATGGGTCGATCACGGATGCTTCAAAGCTGTGGACGATTTTGTTGATGTTTATCGGGGCGTCTCCCGGTTCGACCGGCGGCGGCATTAAAACGGTCACCACAATTGTCATTTTCATGTACGTGTACAGCGTGATCACGGGGAAAGACAGCACGGTGGCGTTCCGCCGGCGGATCGAACCGAAAACGATTTACAAATCGTTTGCGGTCGCCGTCATTTCCGCTATTTTGGTGGTGTCCGTGACATTTGTCCTGACTGTCACGGAAAACAAGGAATTCATCCGGCTTTTGTTCGAGGCGACGTCGGCTTTCGGAACGGTCGGGCTGTCCACCAACTTGACGCCGGAGCTGTCACCGGTGGGAAAATTTATTATAATTTTGACGATGTTCGCGGGACGTGTCGGCCCGGTTACGCTGGTGCTGGCATTGACCTTCCGCGGGCAGGAAAAAGCGCTCGTGAAATATCCGGAAGAAAAACTGTTTGTGGGTTGAGGAGGGGGCGTCCATGAAGCAATACGCGGTCATCGGCATGGGGCGTTTCGGCACCAGCGTGGCCAGAGAACTGTATGAAATGGGCTATGAAGTGCTGGGAATCGATTCGGATGAAGACCGGATTCAAGACGCGGTCGATTTTGTCACCCATGCGGTAACAGCCGACTCGACTGACGAGAATGCGTTAAAGGCGCTTGGAATCCGCAATTTTGACGTGGTGGTTGTGGCGATCGGAGCCGATATCCAGGCGTCGATCCTGACGACATTGATTCTGAAGGAACAGGGCGTCAAACAGATTGTGGTCAAAGCGCAGAATGAACTGCACGGGAAGGTCCTGGAAAAGATCGGAGCGGACAAAGTCGTATACCCGGAACGCGACATGGGAATCCGGGTTGCCCATAATCTGATTTCCCCGAACATCCTCGATTATATCGAGTTGTCGCCGGAATACAGCATGGTGGAGATTGTGGCCAACGAAAAAATGGTCGGCAAAACACTGGCGGAATCCGATATCCGGCGGAAGTTCGGCTGCACCGTGATGGCAATCAAGACCGGAACGGAGATCAACATTTCGCCGATGGCCCACGATCGGATCAAACAGGGCGATATTTTGGTTGTGATCGGGAAAAATGAGGACTTGCAGGAACTTGAACAACAAGCGTAGAGAGGTTGATTGCGATTGGAACGAATCACGTCGACACGGAACGAGCGGGTCAAGGATTGGGCGGCGCTCAGACAGAAGAAATTCCGGGATCGGACAGGCCTGTTTTTGATCGAAGGAATCCGGCTGGTCGAAGAGGCACTGGACTCGGACGCTCCGATTGAAACTGTCCTGGTGCTTGATGAATTGCTTCCTACCGGACGGGTGGACCGGATTGTCAACGCGGCTCATTCCCTGAATGCGGAACTGGTTGAAGTAAATCGGGCGGTTATTGAGCATGTTGCGGATACGAAAACGCCGCAGGGAGTCATTGCGATCGGTCATCAGTATCAACACGACACGGAAGGGCTGGTCTCCAGCAAAACGAACCCTTTGTATCTTGTGGTTGACAATATTCAAGATCCGGGCAATCTCGGAACGATGATCCGCACCGCCGACGCGGTCGCCGCAACTGCGGTGTTTGTCGGGACAGGCAGTGTGGATCCGTACAATCCGAAAGTGGTCCGGGCGACGATGGGTTCGCTTTTTCACCTGCCTGTAATCGAAGCCGATCTGCCGCAGCTACTCTCGCTGTTTGCGAAACAGCGGGTGACAGTGATCGGGACTTCGGCAGATGCGGAACAAGACATGTATTCTTATGATTTTACTGCCGAAACCGCAATCGTCATCGGGTCGGAAGCCCACGGTATTTCCGAGGAAATTCGACCCCGTGTCGAACGGTGGGTTTCGCTACCGATGCCGGGGAAAGCGGAATCTTTAAACGCTGCGATCGCTTCCGGAATTGTTTTGTACGAAGCGCTCCGGCAGAGAAGAAGCAAGAAATAGTGCCCATGGACGATTTTCCACGGGTTTGTTCTTTACGCGATCGGCAGGAGTCGGCATGTTTTCGGTGAATTAGTAGTCAAATCAGGTTTGCTGCAAACAGTGGCTGCACGGTTATAGAGGGGCGTTCGAAATGACCGGGTTGGGGTTGAACAGAGGGCGGTTTTTGCAAGGTGTGATATTGTCAGGGTTTACGGTTCTGTTGTGGAAGCTGTTCTGGACGGGGGAAATTCAGAGACTGGTGGCACCGCATATGATGGTGCTGTTGGCGGTGACCTCAGGTGTAATGTTGGTGATGACCCTGTATGTGTGGATAACGATGCGGCAACCTCAACACATTTGCGGACATGAGCATGGACACCACGATTGCTGCGATCACGAACACGGTTTAAAGCCGGGCAAAGGATGGATATTGCTGCTGGTGCCGGTATTCCTTGGGCTGGCCGTGCCAATTCAGTCGCTGGGCACGGCGATGTTAAGCAGCGGCATGTATGCGAACCCCGTTAATGTGAAGCCGGTGGATCTGACGACTGTGCCCAAAGTGAATATGCAGGGCGTTCCGGTACCGCCAAAACCCGAGGCGGGATCGGAAGTTTCGATGTATGAAGTGATGAATAACATTTTGATTGCGCCGGAAAATTATTTCAACCAAAGATACAAGTACACCGGGTTCGTTTATCATCCGCCGGGATGGCCGGACAATCGGATGGTGCTGATGCGGTATGTGATGGTCCATTGCGCGGCGGACACGCTGCCTGTCGGTTTGACCGTCGAGACGGAAGGCGCGAAAGAATTCGGGAACGACACATGGGTGCGGATTGATGCAACCCTTTCGGCGGCAAAGGTTCCCGAAATCGACCAGGTGCCGCCGGTCAGTTGGTATTACGGATACGAACAAAAACCGGTTCTGATCGCGCATGACATCCAAAAGATCGAAGAGCCGAAGGATCCCTACCTGAATCCGTTTGGCATCAACTACGTTTCGGGAGGGCAGTAGGATGTGGCAAGCGGCGCAGACGATTTTTTTGTCGATTGTGTTGGAAGCTTTGCCGTTTATTCTGTTGGGGGTGATTTTGTCCTCCCTCGTGCAGGCGTTCGTCTCGCAGGAGCGAATGTTGCGGCTGCTGCCGGATCATCGCGGGTTGGCGGTCGTTGCCGCCGGATTTTTGGGATTGATTGTACCGGTTTGCGATTGCGGAACGGTTCCGCTCGCGAGGAGCCTCATGCGAAAAGGGGTACCGGTCTCCGTGGCGATGGCCTTCACGCTGGCGGCGCCGGTGGTCAACCCGATGACGATGCTGGCAACGTACGTCGCTTTTGGCATGAATTCCTCCATGATGTGGGCGCGCACCGCCGCAACCTTCGGGATTGCGGTTGCGATTGGCTGGGTGCTGCTGTTCCTGGAGAGGAAAAAGGATATGCGGCCGCAGACGAGTTGTGATGAACTGCCGATGCTGGAAGTCGCGGCTGCCGCTTCCGCCCCGGGAAGGCGTTCGTTCCGTCAGGTAACGGGCTCTGTTATCAACCATGCGGTGATTGAGTTTTTTGAAATCATGGGGTTTGTGGTGGTGAGCGCGGCTGTCGCCGCCCTGCTGCAGACGTTCGTTCCCGCAGCGGCACTCGCTCCGATCGGCCATCATCCGGTTTGGTCGGTGTTGTCAATGATGGTGCTGGCGATCCTGCTGTCGCTTTGTTCTACCGCTGACGGTTTCGTGGCCCGTTCCCTTGCCGGTTTGACGACCAGCGGCGGCGTGCTCGGCTTTTTGGTGATCGGGCAGATGATCGATATTCGAAATCTGCTGCTGTTGCCCAAGGTATTTCCGCGTTGGGCGGTCCCGCTGACGTTTTGCCTCGCGTTTCTCTTCACTTTATTCGCGGGAATCTGGGTTAACGCAAAATGATTCGGGAATGCTACCGCATAGGAGGTGTAGCCCGTGCCGTATGGATTCATCACTTCTTTTGCGGTCAAATGGCTGGGAACGGTCGCATCGGTTTTGTTTGTCGGCCTGTTGTTCCCGTTGTACGGGGTTGTGAATTTGTTTCACATGCTATTGTTGGGAACTGTCATCACGATTCTCGGCTATGTGGCGGATCTGGCGATTCCCCGGGCGGTTAACCACATTGCGGCGATTTTTGCCGATTTTGCGTTGGCTGCTCTGGTTACTTATCTGGGGAATTATTTGCTGCCCGGCATGCGGGTCACCTGGACGTTCGCAACGATACTGGGGCTGCTTGTAGCGGGGGTGGAGATTTTTTATCACGCAAAATTCGTCCGCTTCCGGGAAATGTAACAGGGGAGATGTTTCCTTTTCAAGCCATGGGGGCTGTGCTTTTTACTCTTCCGGGAAATGTAACAGGGGAGATGTAACAGGCCTTGCGTTCTGCTGTTGACTGTACTATACTAGGTACCAAATTCCAAAATCAACAGCAATGACGGAGAGAGTACGGACAGCAGGCTCCTTGCAGGGAGGAGATGCCGGAGACTGGGAGCATCTCTAAGGGACGCTGTGCGGAAGTTCACTCCGAAGCTGCCGCCTGAACCGTTTCTTTGCCCGCCCGGGCGGGGGATAAAGTAGGGTGGGCCGGGGGTTCCCGTTATCGAAAGAGAGCGAAGCAGATGCACCCGGCGACCAACTTTTGCCGGGAGCCTTCTTCTGCTTAATTAGGGTGGTACCGCGGAATGATAAACCTTTCGTCCCTTACGGATGAAAGGTTTTTTAATTTTATACAGTCGTGTGGGGAGGTTTATCATGAGAGAGCAACTGCGGGAGTTACGCGAAAAAGCGTTATCCGACCTTGAAAAAGTCGGGTCCCAGGGCGAATTGACCGATTGGAAAGTGCGGTATCTCGGCAAAAAAGGCGAGTTAACCGCCATCATGCGCGGCATGGGCCAACTGTCCGCCGAGGACCGCCCTGTTGTCGGACAGTTGGTGAACGAGATCAGGGAAGCGCTGGAACGTTCGTACGAACAAAAGGAAGCGGATTTCCGGCAAAAAGCCTTGGAACAAAAACTGAAAACGGAATCGATCGACGTGACGCTGCCGGGGAGAACCGTGCCCGTAGGCGCCGTGCATCCGCTGACCCGCGTGATTGAGGAGATTGAAGACATTTTCATCGGATTGGGCTTTGAAATTGCCGAAGGCCCTGAAGTGGAAACCGATTATTACAACTTTGAAGCGCTGAACATACCGAAAAATCATCCTGCCCGCGACATGCAGGACACGTTCTACCTGACGGAAGAAATTTTGATGCGGACCCATACGTCGCCGGTTCAAGTGCATACGCTGGAAGCGAAAAAAGGGACCGTTCCAGTCCGCATTATCTGCCCGGGCCGCGTTTACCGCCGCGACGACGACGACGCAACCCATTCGCATGTGTTTACGCAAGTGGAAGGGCTGGTCGTCGACCGCAACATCCGGATGAGCGATTTGAAAGGGATTCTTTTGACATTCGCCCGGCAAATGTTCGGGCCGCAGCAGCAGATCCGGCTGCGCCCCAGTTATTTCCCGTTCACCGAGCCGAGCACGGAAGTCGATGTCAGTTGTTACGCCTGCCACGGCAAAGGATGCCGGATCTGCAAGCATACCGGCTGGATTGAGATCCTGGGTGCGGGCATGGTGCATCCGAGGGTGCTTGAGATGGCCGGTTACGACGCGGAAACATACACCGGATTTGCCTTCGGAATGGGTGTCGAGCGGATTGCGATGCTGAAGTACGGCGTGGACGATATCCGCCATTTTTATGTCAATGACGTCCGCTTCTTGCGTCAATTCACCAATCGGTACTAGGGAGAGGATCCGACATGAAAATTTCATACAAATGGCTACAGGAATATGTCGATTTGGGGCCGGATATGACGCCGGAAAAATTGGCCGACCTTTTGACGATCCACGGGATTCCGGTGGAAGTCATCGAGCCCCTCAACAAAGGGATCAAAAACGTTGTGGTCGGTCGTGTGCTGCATACGGAACCACATCCGAACGCGGACCGTTTGCAGGTTTGCAAAGTCGACGCGGGAGGTTCCGAAACCTTGCAGATCGTGTGCGGCGCGCCAAATGTCAAACCGGGCCAGAAAGTGCCCTGTGCCGTCGTGGGAGCCGAACTGCCGGGAGGAGTGAAAATCAAACGCGCGAAACTGCGGGATGTGGAATCGCAAGGCATGCTCTGCTCCGCCAGCGAATTGGGCCTGGATGTCAAGCTGCTTCCGAAAGAGCAGACGGAGGGATTGTACATCCTGCCGGAAGATACGCCGGTCGGGGAGCCGGTCGTAAATGTGCTCGGGCTGGACGATGTGGTGATGGAACTCGAACTGACGCCAAACCGCGCGGACTGTTTGAATTATCGGGGTGTCGCCCACGAAGTGGCGGCCATTCTCGGGACAAAACCGAAATTCGAAGAACGCGTGTCCGCCAACGCAGCCGGGTTGACGGGTGAATCTCCCGTACAAGTGCGGATTGAATCGCCGAACTGCACCCAGTATGCGGCTCAGGTGGTGAAAGGGCTTCGGGTTGCCCCTTCACCGCTTTGGCTGCAAATGCGTTTGTTGGCGGTCGGCGTGCGGCCGATCAACAATATTGTGGATGTCACCAACTATGTGATGTTTGAATACGGCCAACCGCTGCACGCGTTTGATTTGTCCGAAATCACCGAATCGACCATCGTGGTCAGGCAAGCGTCCGAAAACGAGAAGCTCGTGACACTGGATGGACAAGAACGGTCGCTTGACCCGTCGATGCTCGTCATTGCGGACCCGAAACGCGCCGTGGGGCTTGCGGGAGTGATGGGCGGAGAGAACTCGGAGGTTCGCGACACGACGACCGACATCGTTTTGGAATCGGCTTATTTCGATCCCGGAACAACCCGTCAGACCGGGAAAAAATTGGGAGTTCGTTCGGAAGCGCAAATGCGGTTTGAAAAAGGCATCGACCCGACCATCATGCGACCCGCTTTGTTGCGGGCAGCCCGGATGATTGCGGAACTGGGCGGAGGCCATCTGGTCGGCCAACCTGTGGAAGTCGTCAAACAGCAGCCGGAAGTGATGGAATTGCGGCTCCGCGTAAGCCGGACCAACCTGGTGCTTGGAACCGGTCTTACAATGGATACGGTGCAAGCTGTTCTTGATAGATTGGGGCTTGCCAACTCGCAAGTTGACGGGGATACTCTTACTGTAAAGGTTCCTACGCGGCGACCGGACATTACGCGGGAGATCGATTTGATCGAAGAAGTGGCGAGATTGCACGGTTACGACCAAATCGGCACCACGATGCCGGAAGGGGTTCTCACGCGGGGAGGCTTGAACCGGCAACAGCGGCTGCGCCGTCTGATTCGGAATCTGCTGACCGGCATGGGATTGTTCGAAGTGTACACCTACAGTTTCACCTCCCCGGCATGGCTGGAGCCCCTCGGCTTGGACAAAACATCGCCGCTTTGGAAACAGTTGCCGTTGGCTCTGCCCATGTCGGATGAACGCAAGGTTTTGCGGACGATGCTGCTTCCGAGCCTTGTGGAAGTGCTGCAGTACAATCTGAACCGCAAAAATCTCGACCTCGCTTTGTTTGAGATCGGCAAAGTCTTTCTGACCGACAATCTGCCGGTCACCGAACTGCCAAGCGAAGATGTCAAGGTGGCCGCGATTTTTACCGGCAACTTCGGGCCGTTGACGATCGGGGAGAAACCGAGGAAAATTGATTTTTATACGGTAAAAGGCATTGTTGAAACCCTTCTGGCAAATCTGGGAATCATCGGCGTCCAATACCGGCCGGCAAGCGTTCCCGGAATGCATCCGGGGCGAACGGCGTCGCTTGAAGCGCGTGGGGTCGTTCTCGGATATCTCGGTTCGCTTCATCCCGCTCTGGCCGAGGTCTGGGACTTGAAAGAAACCTATTATTTCGAACTGAATCTGGCCGCCCTGGAACAAACGGTTCAACCGGGAATCGAATTTAAGCCTTTGCCGAAATTCCCTGCAATTGAAAGGGACATTGCGGTTGTGGTTCCACTTGATGTTCCGGCGGGTTCCCTAGAGCTTGCAATTCGGGAAGCGGCCGGGGATTTGCTGGAAGAGGTTCGCCTGTTTGACGTCTACCAGGGCGAGCAGGTGGAAGCCGGCAAAAAATCGCTTGCGTTCTCAATCGTTTACCGGGCGGAAGACAGGACATTGACCGATGAAGAGGTGCAAGCGCGGCACAATAAAGTGGTGGAATCGCTGGAAAAAGCGTTCCAAGCGGAATTGCGCTCTTAAAATTCCGCTGATTTGGGCCGCCTTCGTGGCGCCGTTTTTGCAGGATTTCACTCTTTCTGAAACGAAATAGTTAGAGACGGAATGAAGGGGGCGAATCCCTTGCAGAAAGAGGAAAACAACCGAATTCGAGTTGACATATACGGCACCGAATACCAACTTCGCGGGAAAGCTTCCGTTGAACACATGCGGCTGGTGGCGGGGCTTGTCGACGATAAAATGCGGGAAATCGCTGGCAGCAATCCCCGACTGGATTTGAACCGGCTGGCGGTTTTGGCCGCGGTCAACATTGCGGATGAATATTTGCGCCTTCGGCAAGAATACGAAGAACTGTTGAAAATTTTGGAACGGTCGCAAGAACGACCCCAAGGGAGAATGGATTCGTGACCATTACCGATCTCCTGCTCACGGGCCTGCTCTTGTTATTCGCGTGGAACGGCTATAAGACAGGATTCGTACTGCAAGTGATCCGGTTTATCGGCCTTTTTGTCGCGTATTGGGCTGCCAAAACGTACAGTCCTCTCGTAACGCCCTGGCTGGAGAAAGGATTGGGCGGGGCCAACGCGACCTCTGCGAGCCAAGGTTCCGGATTGGGCGGCATGGAAATCCCGCTGCCCCAGTATCTGCTTAAAAGCGGATATGGGATGCTTGCCTTTGCCATCGTGTTTGTGACCGGACTCCTTGCAACCCGCGTAGCGGGACGGCTGATCGATCTGGTGGTTTCGCTGCCGGGGCTTTCGTTTGTAAATCGTGTGGCCGGGTTGGCGGCGGGGCTGGCGGTCGGTGTGCTGGTTTTACTGCTGCTTGTCAATTTGGGTGCTTTCGTGCCGAATCCTACTGTCCAAACGGCCCTGAAATCCTCACAGATCGCGTCCGCCCTGTTAAATATGGGAATCAGTGATATGTTGTTCCCCAAATAGCGATTTGACCGTTTCGGCCGGGGAGCTGAAACGGTCTTTTTGCACTGCGACGCGGAACATGCTGCTGTGCATGTTCCGCCCCCTCCTACTCGATCTCAATCATTATCGGTTGTCTTCCCGATTGCGGTTGTTGTCGTTTCCGATGTTGCCGGCTGCCCCGCGGCGGATTACATTACTTGGGACAAACAGATCGATGATGCCGATGACAAGCGAAGCGAGCAGAGCCCCCAGAATGGTGACGCGCATGCCGGGGATAAACCATTGCGCCACATAAATCACCGCAGCGGCTGACAAAAATCCCGAGATTCCTCTCCCAAACGGAGAAACTTCTCTGCCAAAGAGACGCTCAATCAGCCAGCCAAGCGCCGCGATCACAATGGCGGCCAGAATGGCGGTGAAGAAGGTAAGCCTTCCGAAACCGGGCACCAAAAATCCGACAAACATCAAAACCAGCGCAGAGACGACAAATCGAACCACAGTTCCTATGAAGTTGTTCATCAAAAACTGCCTCCTTTCGGTTACAATAGGTAAGGACCGGCTTATCCAATAGTGTTTCCGGGAGTCTGGATCCTATGGCAGACAATAGTTTCTACGGGAGGAAAAAATATGAACCCGCGAGTGCTGCGCGTACTCGAATACCATAAAATTGTCGAGAGACTTGTGCAACAGGCGAGCACGCGGATGGGGAAGGAGCTTGCGGAAGCGCTGCATCCCGCGTCCCGTTTGGATGAGGTGAGACAGGCGCTGGCCGCGACGGAAGAAGGCAGAACCGTGTACCGGTTGAAGGGGCTGATTCCGCTCGGAGGAATCCGGGATATCCGGCAAGCGGTGAAACGTGCGGCGGTAGGCGGCATGTTGGAAACGAAAGAATTGCTGGATGTGGCGGATACCATCAGGGCGGGCCGTCGCCTTCGCAAATTTTTGTTCGATCTTGCGGACGAACATCCGATTCCGACGTTAAAAGGCCTGGCCGGCGAATTGTTTGAACTTCGCGAACTGGAAGAGGAGATTCGTTTCGCCATCGACAACAACGCGGAAGTGACGGATCACGCCTCTCCCGAGTTAAAAAGCGTGCGCAACGAAATTCGCCAAACCCAGGCAAAAGTCCGGGACAAGCTCGACTCCATTCTCCGCAACCTGGAATACCAAAAAATGATGCAGGACGCGATTGTGACCGTCCGCAATGACCGCTACTGCATTCCCGTAAAGGCGGAGTACAGAGGCGCTTTCGGCGGAATCGTGCACGATCAGTCTTCCTCGGGAGCCACGTTGTTTGTCGAGCCCGCCGCGGTTGTCCAATTGAACAACCGGTTGCGCGAATTGGAAGTGAAAGAACGGCGGGAAATCGAGCGAATTTTGACCCGTTTGACAGCCCGGGTCGGCGGGGAAGCCGAGGTGCTTCAGCGCGGCTTAGGCGTTCTTGCCGAGATCGATTTTATTGTTGCCAAAGCGAATCTCGCCCATGAAATGAAGGCCGTAAATCCCGAAGTGAACGATCAGGGCCGAATTCGCCTGAAAAAAGCGGTGCATCCGTTGCTTGACCGGGATAAGGCGGTGGCAACCGATATACGGCTGGGCGACGATTTCAGTTTGCTGGTCATTACCGGGCCGAATACGGGTGGCAAGACGGTTACCCTGAAGACGGTCGGGTTGCTGACGCTGATGGCGATGTCGGGGCTTCACATCCCGGCGGACGACGGAAGCGAGGTCTCCGTTTTCGACGAAGTGTTCGCCGACATCGGCGACGAACAGAGCATTGAACAAAGCTTGTCGACATTCTCGAGCCACATGAAAAATATTACGCAGATTCTTGAAAAAGCGGATTTCCGCTCGCTGGTCCTACTCGACGAATTGGGAGCGGGCACCGATCCGGCGGAAGGGGCCGCCCTGGCGCAGGCGATTTTGGAATTCCTGCGGAAGCGGGGAGCCAAAACCGTGGCGACCACCCACTACAGTGAGTTGAAAGCGTACGCGTATTTGCAACCGGAAGCGATCAACGCATCGGTCGAATTCGACGCGGAAACCCTGCGCCCGACTTACCGTTTGTTGATCGGGGTGCCGGGGCGCTCCAACGCGTTTGCCATTTCGGAACGTCTTGGACTTCGCAAGGAAATCATCGAAGATGCGAAATCCCGGATGAACCGGGAGCACGCGCAGGTGGAGGACCTGATCCGGCAGCTTGAGGCCAACCGGTTGCAGGCTGAAAAAGACAGACGCGCAGCGGAGGCGGTCCGCAAAGAAGCGGAAGCGCTGCGCGAACAGTTTGAGAAGGAGCGCGAGCGGTTCCTGAGCGAGCGGGATCGCAGAATGGAGCGGGCGGCGGAAGAAGCGCGCGAAATCGTGAAAAAAGCGGAGCGCGAAGCGCAGGAAATCATCCGGGAACTGCGCCGGATCCGGGAGCGGGAACAGGCGAATTTCAAGGAGCACGAACTGATCGGGTTGCAGAAAAAGCTGGAAGAAGCCGTCCCCGCACGCCGGGAGCCCCATATCCAGCGCAAAGTGAAAGCCGCCCGTGAAGTGAAGGAGATTCGTGCGGGGGATGAGGTGCAAGTCTTGTCGCTAAACCAAAAAGGCACCGTTCTGGAAGCGGGTCCGGACGAGGCGTATGTCCAGATCGGTTCGATGAAAATAAAAATCAAGCGATCCGATCTCGAAAAACTCGAAGAGAAAAAACAACAGGAAACCCGGGGAATCGTCAAGCGAAAATCGGACGAACCGACGCGGCTCGAATTGGATTTGCGGGGAGCGACGGTGGAAGAAGCGGTCTACGAGATCGACCGGTATCTGGATCACGCGGTCATGGCCGGCCTGTCCCAGGTGTCCATCATCCACGGAAAAGGAACGGGTGCTCTCAGGGCGGGCGTGCAGGAGTTTCTGAAGACACATCCGCAAGTCCGTTCGTTCCGGATCGGGGAACACGGCGAAGGCCACACGGGAGTCACGATTGTAACGTTGAAATGAATAAATTACATGTACATGGGCTGTCCCAAATGTCATTCAGTCATTCGGGATTACCCTTTTGGGACAGCCCCGTCGGGTGTCTTACGTCGTTTGTCTCCCGCGGTCGGCGAATAATGGGAGAATCAAATAGATCGCGTAGGCGCATACCATCCAGATAGCAAACGAGAGCAGTTGGCCATGGCTTAAGGCCGGGAAAAACACGGTGTGCCACCACAGGGAAAAAGTGTCCAAAAACAAGCCGACAGCCGCTCCCCACACTCCGAACTTGATTGCGGCGTTGGGGCTGCGGTCGATACGGGTGTACAACAGAATCACAAGATACAAAAGAATGGCGGTGCCGGCTTCCAGCACCAGAAACACCGGGAGGAAGCTGTCTTTGTCGGGATCGACAAGAATGGCCGGACCGAGCAACATGAAAAAGGCGGTGGCGGCGCCCCAGACGAGTACAGCGAACAAAAGCGTCAATCCGATTTTTTGGAAGAACATGGTTTCACTCCTCTTCAGTCGGGTTTGCTTGAGAAGCTTGCGTCAGGTGGTGAATCATCAGTTCAAGCTCCTTAAAAACCTCATCTGCCGGGAAATCCTTCGATAAAAGGGCCTGCAGCGCGAGACCGTCGATAATCGCATTGAGGATAATGCCCCAGGTTTTCAATGAGACCCCTTCAACCGGGGACCGCGGCCAGACCGAAGTAAGCTGTTCCGTAAGAAACCGGTTTTCGTACTCCAGAAGATTTCCCAACTGTTCTTTGATTTTTTCATTCTGAAACCCCGAGACAACCAACGACAGAAACAACTGGTGATAAAAGGAGTCGGGTGTGCACCGGCTGCGTGCGGAATCCAGGGCGGACCTGATTTTTTCGTGCCCGGTTTCGGGAATGAGTTTCAGCGATTCCCAGGAAGACTGGCACAAATCTCTGACGATTTCAAACATCAGTTGTTCCTTGGTGCGGAAGTGGTAAAAAACCGTTCCTTGGGTCACGTTTGCGCCCTTTGCCACGGAATTGAGGGTCAGCCGTTGAATCCCCTGTTCCACGATACATTTTTTGGCCGAATTGATTAAGTCTTGCTTTGAAACCACGTTAGGTTTTGCCATACAAACTCTCCAAACTTCGTGGGGTGTGAGCAAAAAAGTTATTCAACCAACTAAATAAAACTTTATAGCATCGTTTCCCCTAAGTCAAGTGAGATGTGAAGTTGTCAAAAATAAAAAAATTAGTCAGTTCTTAAAACAAAACGACAAAATTAGTCATGGTTCGCTATAGACAACCTTTTGCAAAGAGGGAAATAATAGAAATAGGTTCGCAATCATGTAAAAAGCGGGTAAATGGGGGAAGGGGGAATGTCATTGTGGAAAAATTAAATCCCACAGTTGCTGAAATGTTAAAGATTTTTCATCTTGATAAAGTGTTTGTTCAAGGAAAAGGACCGTATTTATATGACCGGGACGGCATACGCTATATTGATTTTATCGCTCAATACGGAGCGATTCCGCTTGGTTACAACCCGGATGCGATTTGGGAGAACATCGAAGATTTTCGCAAGTCAAGCCTTCCAAGTTTGTGTCAGCCCTCCGTTCCATTAATTGCGCAACAGTTAGCTAGTTGGTTAACTAAGTTCACCCCCGGGGATCTGTCGATTTGCACGTTTGCGCAAAGCGGCGCGGAAGCGATCGAAGCGGCGATCAAACTCGCAAGGTCGGCGACGAAAAAGCGCAAGATCCTCTCCTGTTACAAAGGCTTTCACGGCAAAACGATGGGTGCTCTTCACGCTACGGGGCAAAAGGTTTATCAGGAACCTTTTTTTATCGATTCGCAAGATTTTTTGAAAATCCCGTATGACGATATTGAAGCGTTGGAAAAAGCATTGGCCGAATCTCACCATGAACTGGCCGCATTTATCGTGGAACCGATACAAGGGGAGGGGGGAGTGCGTGTCCCGGCCGGGAATTACCTGCAAGAGGTATCAAGGCTTTGCAAGCAATACGGCGTATTGCTGATTCTTGACGAAGTTCAAACCGGGTTGGGCCGGATGGGCAACTGGTTAGTCTGTCAAGAGCAGGGGATAGTCCCCGACATTCTGGTGTTATCCAAAGCGCTTGGTGCCGGACTTGTGCCGATTTCGGTCTGCATCAGCAGTCCGGGGGTGTGGAACGAGGATTTCGGGCTGAATCACAGTTCCACTTTTGCCAACAACAATTTTACATGTAGCGTCAGTCTGGCTTACTTGCGCTATCTGGAAAAACATCCGGAAATATTTGCGGAAGTGAAAAAAAACGGAAACGAAATGTTTGAACGGTTCAGGTCGATTCAAAAAAAATGGCCGAATGTCATTAAGGATGTTCGGGGCAAAGGGTATTTACTGGCGCTTGAATTTGAGGGGATTGACGCGGGGGATTCTTTCGAGCTCGCCAATGTTTGTTCACAGGGTGGTTTCGCTTATCTGGTTTGCGGATTTTTGTTAAATGTTTACAAGTTGCGGCTGATGCCGTTTTTGAATGAAAAAACGTCCGTCCGAATTGAGCCGCCGTTAATCATTTCGAGAGAAGACATCGATTATCTGGTCGAGGCGATTGACCGCTTGTGCGAAATCCTCTATTACAAAGATTTCTATCTTCTCTATCGCTATACGGTCGGCGACTATCGCGTTCCATACGAAGTTCGCGATTATCGCAGTAAATACCGCCCCGTGGTCGGGTCTGCACTTGATAAAGGAAAGACTCCGGATTATGCGTTTGCATTTTTGTGTCATTATCCGGCGCCGCGTGACTTGGTGGTCAACACTCCTTCTTTTGAGCAGTTTGGCGAGGAAGAATTGAAATCGATTCTGGAATGGCAGGCGGACTTTGGCGAACCTGGCGTTTTCTGCCATATGCCGGCTGTCCGGTCGCCGCATGGCGAAATCATCGAGGGGTGGTTGATCGGAATCCCGTTTGGCGGGGAACAAATTTTGGAACGGCCGCGACAAGAAGTTCTTAAAGCGATCCGGTCGGCGATCAAGAAGGGACGGAAATTGGGAGCCAACGTGTTCGGTCTGGGAGCTTATACGTCCATTGTTTCCCGCGGAGGATTGGACTTGTTGGATGAGGGCGTCACGCTCACGACGGGCAATACCTTTACGGTAATCACTTCCGTTGATGCTCTGGTGAAAGCGGCCCAAAAAATGGATATCGACATTGAGCGGGCAACCGCCGGTTTGATTGGGGCCAACGGTTCGATCGGGCGAGTCTGTTCCATTATTCTGGCGCAGTTTGTGTCCAGTCTCATACTCGTCGGTCGCAATACGAATCCTGAAGTCAATCTCAAGAGACTACGGAAATTGGCAAACGAAATCTATTTGCATGTCCTGTTGTATCAAAAGGAGGGACAGGGGATTCGGGAAAAAGTGCTGGCCTTGCTGAAACCTCTCCGGCAGACAACTCTGGACGACCGTTACCTAGAATGCCGGAAGCGACTGGATACAATTATCAATTCGACCATATCGGAAGCCCAGATCGATGGTTTGTATGTCCTTGACGACATTGAGTTTCTGTGCGAACTGCACGAAGTGGCTCCCCCGATTAAATACAGTATAGACATTGGAACCGCATTGCCTGAGATGGACCTTGTGCTTACAGCCACCAGTACTCCGGACGAATTGCTGCCGATCGGGCAAATTAAACGGGGAGCGGTGATTTGCGATATATCCCGTCCGGCGAACGTTGGCAAATACGTTCAGAATGAACGGCCTGATGTGCTGGTAATCGAAGGAGGTTTGGTTCAGTACCCGGACCCGATTTCATTTGGCCAGAATCTCGGTTACAAACCGGGCGTCAACCTTGCCTGTCTTTCGGAAACAATGCTGTTGACGTTTGAAAAGCAAACCAAGAATTACGGAATCGGCGGCCGCATTACGATGGAAGACGTGCATTATCTGCAATCGATCGCTCAAAAGCACGGATTCCAGCTTGCCAGCCTGCACAGCTTTGAAAAAGAAATAAGCGAAGAGAAGATTCATGCGGTGAGACGGCAAGCGGAGTGCCTGTGCGCCGTGAATTTGTAAAAAAGAAAAGAACAGGAGGATTCAAAATGAATGTCTTGGCTCAACAAAACAAGGTATCGATGAAAAACTTTACGATTGAAAAATGGTTCGAAATCGTGCCTCATGGCTATCTGAAGGGGATGGTGTTCGGCCATTCGCCACAGTACGGGGTGCCAGATATTTTGTTGGAGGAAGGCTTGCTGCGCCGGGTTTGTCTGTATGACCTTGCCATTTTTACGCAAGCCGAACGGGTAGCCGTGCAAACCGCTTCCGGTCTCACCGCTGTTGCGGACGACGATTGGAGCCGGATCTTCCTTGCCACGCAAACTTTTGACGAAGCCCGCCATTATGAGGTTTTTTGCCAAAGAATACGGGAAATGGGCTTAACGGATGATGAACGCGAGCAGTTGATCTCCATGGTCATGACCGATTCCATGCTTGAGTTTCAAAACTTGATGTTGCTGCAGGTTGAACGGGAAGACCTGTTGGGCGGAATCATTGCGTTAAACATCATATTGGAGGGCATGGCGTTTCCCCTTTATAGCTATGAGGCCAGGTATTGGAAACCGTTCGATCCCGGACTCAGCGAAATCATCATCGGCGCGTTTAAGGACGAAACGAGACACGTTGGTTTCGGCGAGCAAAAACTGGCGGAAGTCATTGGCAAGTTTCCCCGCGAAAAGGAACGATTGTCCAAGCTGGCGGGCGAACTGTCAAAGATCATGGAAGATTCCTTCAATACCTTCCTGGGCCTGTTTGTGTCCGAATACCAAGAAGCGTGTCAGGAACATGCGGACTTGATCGGCGACACCGAGATTGCGCCCGGTATGCGAATGATTGACACTCCTGTCGAAGTTCAGGTGAAACTTCTGCTGAACGAAATCAAGGAAGTTCACAAGAACCGCTTGGAACGCATCGGGCTCGCATTGCTATAGCCGATAGCCGGGCAGAAAGGAAGAAACCGGAAACATGCCGTTTGTAACTGAAGTTGAGGCACACGATTGGACACATGAAAAAATCAAAAACAGTATCTTTCAAGATGATTGGATTCTGTATACCACCAGTGACGAAGATTCGGAATCGGAATTAAAAGCCCTTGCTATCGACCTGGACGACACGGTTGTCGTGATTACGGGAAGCGGCTGCCGGAGTCTGGCTTTATTGGCGGACGGCCCCAAACGCCTTGTCTCAGTTGACGCCAACCCGCATCAAAACTTCTTGCTTGAGTTGAAAATACAAGCGATGAAACATTTGGACCATCGGGAATACCTGGAATTTCTCGGAGTACGACCGGCTTCCTTCAACCGCCTGGAGATTTACCGCGAATTTGAGCCGTTTATCAGTCAGCCAGCCATCTTATTTTGGCGGAGACATGCGGACAAGATCAACCGGGGTGTGATCTTTCTCGGCAAACACGAATTGTTTTACAGGAAATATCTCGGTTCCTTGCTGTTCCGTCTGAAACGGGGCCAGTTCCGGGAGATGCTGAAATGCGAAACGATCGAAGAGCAACGCCGTTTTTTTTACGAGAGGTGGAATACCCCGTTTTGGAAATGGTTGATCAGGACTTTCAGCAACCCGAAAATATTCGAAATCGCATTAGGCGATCCCAGCTATTTTCAACAAGTGGAAAAGGGAAAGTCTGTCGGAAACTATTTGCTTGAACGGATGGAACATACCTTCACCAATCACCTGGTCAGGGAAAATCATTTTCTTACTTTTCTGTTTTGCGGCGGGTATGTCAATGAGGAAGCAATGCCAGTTTATTTGCAAAAGAAGTTTTTTGACCGCATCAAACAAAATCTTGAGAAAATCGAGATCGTAACGGAACGCCTGGATGCTTATCTGGCCTCGCTGCCGGAATCCAGTGTCGACAAAGTATCTTTGTCGGATATTTCCGGTTGGATTCCGGAGGCCGAATTTTACACGATTCTCGATGAAGTGGTCAGAACGCTACGCGTTGGCGGCAGGTTCTGCTACCGCAATTTTTTAGCAAAACGGTCAATTCCCAAATATCTGGGATCGCAAGTCATGCGGGATGTGGATATGATCGCCCGTTTGAATCACGAGGACAAAGCGTTTGCATTCACTTTCGAGGTAGGGGAGAAAATCGAAGGAGGGCCGAAACATGAACACTCATTACGAAGTGAAGCTGTTTGATCCGGAAACGGAAACCCAGGGGTTTATCGTGATCGACAGATTAATTGGGGGACTGGCAACGGGCGGTTTGCGGGTATCCCCTACCGTGACGCTGGATGAGATCCGGGATTTGGCGGAAATCATGACCTTTAAGCATTGTGTGATGGGATTGCCGCTCGGCGGAGCGAAAGCCGGTATTGTAGCGGACCCTTCCGCTCCGGACAAACATGCGAAACTCTCCGCTTTTGCCCGGATGGCGGAGCCCTTTCTGGGTTCTTGTTTCCTTGTCGGCGAAGATATGGGAACCAATGCGAAAGAGGTGCGACATATCTATCAGACTATCGGTTTGGATCCGATCGATTTTGTCATCCGGCACTTGCGGAACAAAGGCGTCGAAGTATATGTGCCGGAAGGCGTGACGGCTAACGATCTGTTGAGTGGACAATTTATGGACCGATTGGCCGGGTTCGGTCTTATGGAGGGAATCGATGAAGCGGCCGGAATGCTGGATTTTCAACTGAAAGGCGCAAAAGTCGCCATCCAGGGATTCGGCAAGGTTGGAGCGGGGATTGCGAAGCTGTTGGCCGAACGGGGCGCTACCATTTGCGCGGTCAGTGACATCGAGGGAACTATCTTCCGGGAAGAGGGACTCGACATTGACGGATTGAACTCTGCCCGTAAGGCAAACGGATGCATCGACCGCGAAAAGTTAACGGGAGTAACCATCAAAGACCGCGATCAAATCTTCGATTTTCCGGTCGATATCCTGATTCCGGCCGCGGCCGCACGAGCCATTAACGGCGAAAACGCTGCTCAAATTCAAGCGAAATTGATTGTGGAAGGCGCCAATATGCCTACCACATTTGAGGCGGATCAAAAATTATCCGACCGAAACATTCCTGTACTTCCAGACTTTGTCGTCAATGCGGGAGCCGCAACAGGTTTCGGGCTTCTCATCACCGGCCAGGCGGAGCTCGGAAACGTGTTGGAAGAATGTTCGCGGCGTATTCGCCAAACTGTCAGAACGATCATCACTCAAAGCCGGGACCAGGGGGAAACCATCAGAACAACCGCAATCGCTCTGGCTTCCGCCAAACTCCGTCAGATGCTGCGGACGGAACGGCTCCCATCTTCCACTGGTGTGTGAGTCATGAGCGAAAAAAGTGTATGGCAGTGGGTGGAGGAAAAACAGACGGGGGCCATGAGGCGGTTTAAAGATTTTGCAAAACCTCTGGCTTTGCTGATGGGGCTGCAGTTTGGCATGTTCAACACCGTATGGGGGAGGGAGTTTTTGTACCGGTACTGGGGACCATGGCTTGGAGTGTTGTTGGCTCAATTGTTCGGATTCAGGAAAACGGATGATTTTAGGCAGAATGCTGCCGAGTATCTGAAATATGTTTCGTTTTACAACAACCTGAGTTATGAAATCATCAAGGAAACGGAATCGGAAATCGTCGTGAGGCTGCCAGGTTGTCCGTTCGGATTGGCTGAAGGACAGGGAAAACTGTGCCAGGCTACCCACGGTCTGGATCTGACGATGGCGAAAAATCTCGGGTTCGTTTTGGAAGTGGAACAAACTTTTGCCGAAGGACACGGCCAATGCCTTTTTAAACTGGTCAAAAACGGCTGGCGAGAACAAAATACCCAATCTTGAGAGGGGATTGTCAATGAGTATGTTAATGGATACTTTGGCCCGGTTTTCCGAGAAAATCAACAATCACCCGGATGTGCTGAAACATCTGGAAGATTGGGATTGCAATATCAACGTGGAAGCTGTGGATACAAACGACACTTACTGCATTGTTGTAGAAAATAATGTTACCCGCATTCAAAGCGAGCGCGTGGAACCGTGTCACGTTCTTTTGGTCGGCCAATCGGATTGCCTTGTCGGGATTTTCAACGGCGAACGGAGTCCGGCCAAGGAATACGCTGCCGGCAGACTGCGGTTTCGGGGAGGCATTAAAGATGAGATGAAACTGGATATGATAGTGAAAATCCTGTGGAAGTAAGGTGAAATCCAATGGCGGTTCTCAGACAAAGCCTGAAAATGAGCGGTTTAGTGGCAACAAGCGCCGGTTTGGCGATGGCGTCAAGCGTTTACTCCGTTGCGGTCGAATCGGCGCATGCCGCCGGTGGAATATGGGTTGCCGCCGCAATCGCAATCGCTGGCCTGGTGAATATTCTTGCCGGTGCCAATTTTGCGGAACTGGCGAGTATGTTTCCCGTTGCCGGGGGTATCCATGTGTTTATCAGACAGGCTTTTGGCATACGGCTCGCCACGACGGTAAGTCTGATGTACATTGTTTTGGCTTGGTGTGCGGGTGCGGCGGAAGCTTATGTCTTTGCAAGGGTGGTGAAGTTTCTGGCCGAGTATACCGGTTTCACTTTTTTGTCTCGGGTTCCGGAACTGGCTTGGGTGGTGTTGACGATGACCTTATTTTTTTTGGTGAATTTGGTTGGTGTCGAGACTGCCGGCAGGTTGCAAGAGTGGCTTACCTTCAGTGTGTTTGGCATGATTGCCGCCGTTTCGGTTTATATTTTTTTGGCGGGTAAAAGTGAAGCCAGCGCACCGGAACTTTCGAGACTCTTCGCTTTTACCGATGGCATTTCATTTATGACGGCGATAGCACTTTCCATTTATTTGTACATAGGGTTTGAATGGGTGGTTCCCATGGTGGAGGAAGTGAAAGATATTCATTACCTGTCGAAAGCGATGTCGGTTTCGATCATTCTGCTCATGGTTTCCTATTCCTTGTTCACGGTGGCGATGACCTGGCATATACCGGTCGAAGAACTGGTCGGGTCGTCCGTACCGCATCTTGCGTTCGCATCGTCGATGATGGGTCCAGTAGGTTTGGCGGTCATGGGAATGATCAGTTTTTTGGCCACTTTCACTTCTTTTAACGCGGGCATGATGGGAAACTCGCGGCTCTTATACGGACTGGCGAGGGAAGGGATTTTGCCTTCTTTTTTGGATAAAGTTCATCCGAAGTTTTACACCCCTTGGGCGGCGCTCACTCTTATGTTTGTGATGCAGTTGCTGATTACGATCGCCGTTGTGTTTACGCAATATTTCCTGGTACCTGTCACCCTGTCCGCGATTATCGAGTGCGTGATTTACGCTTTGATTGCCGGAACTGTCATCCGTTTGCGCAAAACCATGCTCCATTATCCTCGATCCTATCGGTCGTTTTGGTCCAAACACATTCAATGGCTCACCATTGGCGTTTACTCGCTATTGGTGATTTGCCTTTTGCTCCCTCCCACACCGTGGATTGTAGCGCCGATTTTCTTGTTCGGCATGGGAAGTTGTTATCTATATGCCCATTACAGGATTGAGCGTCAACAAAAGGCAAGCGATATGAAATCCCGCATGGTCGGATATTCCTGAGCCTGAGCCGGTCGCTTGACGGTATTTCACAGCTACTTACGGGGGAGAGAACATATGAACAAAAAAAGCGTCCTGATTGCACTCCTTGCTGTATTGCTTCTGGGCGGCGGCGGAACGGTCTTTTACTATTGGTATCGGGCGGCCCACTACGTGGAAACGGAAGATGCCCGCATCAGCGGCGATATCTACCGGGTAATGCCGAGGATATCGGGAAAACTGACTTCCTTAAAGATTGCGGAAGGAGATTATGTGGTGGCAGACCAAATCGTCGGCCAGCAGGACGTAACGAATCTCTCCGGTAACATGCTGAATCATGCCACACTGCGCTCTCCAATCGAAGGAACGGTCGTGAAGATTTTGGCGAAAGAAGGGGAAGTGGTGGCGCCAGGCCAAACGGTTGCCATGATAATCAACAAAAAAGACCTATATGTAACTGCCAATATTGAAGAAACAGACCTAAACAAGTTGCAGATCGGCCAGTATGTCGAGTTTACGGTAGACTCTTTCCCCGGTCACAGATTAAGCGGGAAAATCAGAAAAATCGGGGAAGCGACCGCTTCCATTTTTTCATTGCTACCGGTGGTCAATACAAGCGGCAACTACACCAAAGTGATACAACGGGTGCCGGTTGAAATCACGATTGACGATCAACGGAACCTGCCTTTATCCCCGGGAATGAGTACAGTCCTCAAAATTCATACCGGAAACCGGAAGGATGGTGGGAATCCATGAAGAAACATAGTAAGCGCGGCATATTGCTGTTGGTCTCATTGTTGTCAATTATGTTGCTGGCGGGATGCGGCAAACCGGAACCTGCGGCAAAGGCGGAGGACCGCGTTTTTACGGTTAAATTTTTTACGGTTGGAACAGGTGCGTCAGTCAAAGGAAAAGTGGCTGCCAGTGAGGAGGTTCAGGTTGCTTCAAAACTTTCGGAGAGAGTCAAGGCCGTTCATGTGCAGGAAGGCATGAGGGTGAACAAAGGACAGCTTTTAATTGAATTGGAGCCGGACGATTATGTGAGCAGAGTGCTGCAGGCGGAAGCGCAGTTGCAAGCTACTCAGGCAAAGTTGGCCGATGCGCAGGCCGATTCCCGGGAGCCGCAAACGCGGCAATTGGAGATCGAGGTGACGAAATCCAAGGCGGTGCTGGATCTGGCGCAAAGCAATTTTGACCGTACCAAAAGCCTGTATGAGAGCGGAGCGATCCCCTTGTCCGCTTACGAGAAAGCTCAGTTGGAATTGGAAATCGCGAAAAGCGGGTACGAGCAGGCCAAGGCGAAATTGGAACTCGACCGGGAAGGGGCGTCTGCACACACGATTACCGGATTGCAAGCTCAGGTGAACCAGGCGCAAGCTGCCTTAGAGATGGCCCGCAACGCCTACAATCAGACACGAATTGTGGCCCCCATTGCGGGAATCGTCGCCAAGAAAAATATCGATCCGGGTGAGATGGCATCCCCCGGCGTTCCGCTGGTGACGCTGGTAAATTTGGATGAAGTGGCGATTGAAGCAAGCGTTGCGGAACATCTCGTTTTCCGGTTGAAAGCGGGAGATTCTGCGATCGTACGGGTTCCCGGTCTGGGGGACTCAAAATGGGCGGGCACCGTCTCGTTTGTGGGAGAGGTTTCCGACAATAACAGCAACACCTTCCCGGTAAAAGTGAAAGTCGCGAATCCGGACGGGATCCTGCGGGCCGGTATGATAGCGGAACTGGCATTCTTATTGCCGGGACAAATCGAGATTCCCGCAAGCACTGTTGTGGAGAGGGAAAATAAAAAATATGTCTTTAAAGTCATGGGAGACACGGTGCAATTGGCCGAAATTCGCGGCAGGATGAAAGATGGCAACTGGTTTGTGACGGAGTCGGGGATCCGTGAAGCGGATAAGTTGGTGATCCGGCCTGACAGCACCTTGCAAAACGGGGCCAAGGTCCGGGTCGAGTAGGAGGGGATTCACCGTGAAGCGACGAACCGGTCTTTCGATGTTCATTCTGGTCCTCGGAGTCTTTATGTCCGTTTTGGACACGACCATCGTGAATGTGGCGATTCCCAAAATGATGGCCGTTTTTGGTGTCACAACCTCGCAAATTCAATGGGTTGTCACGGCTTATACGCTTGTGGTCGGCGCTCTTGTGCCGGTGACGGGGTATTTGGGGGACCGATACGGCTATAAGCGGATTTTTCTGTATGCTTTGGCGATTTTTACGGTCGGATCGGGTCTTTGCGGGATGGCCTGGAGCAATGAATCGATGATCGTCTTTCGCATTGTTCAGGCTGTCGGCGGCGGTGCGTTAATGCCGGTCAGCATGGCGATGGCCTTCCAAATGTTTCCGCCCGAACGCCGCGGAACGGCCATGGGAATTATGGGCATTGCCATTATATTTGCGCCGGCATTGGGACCTTCGCTGAGCGGATATTTGACCGAATACTTGAATTGGAGGCTGATTTTCTATATCAACGTGCCGATTGGAATGATCGATTTTTTGTTGGGGGTATTGATTTTACAGGAGACGGAGACGGTTTTCAGGCAGAAATTTGATGTTTTGGGATTCGTAATGTCTTCCGTCGGTTTCGCTTCACTGTTATATGCTCTTGGTATTATGCCCGATAGAGGGTGGTCGGATGTTGAAGTGGTTTCATTCCTCCTTGTTGCGGGAATCAGTTTAACGGCTTTCGTCCTGATTGAACTGAATGTGAAGGAACCCATGCTAGATCTGAGGTTGATGAAAAATCCGGTATTCTCGTTGTCTCTGCTGATTGCCAGTTTTGCGAATATCATTCTGTTTGGAAATGTGTTTCTGATCCCTGTCTTCTTGCAGAATGTTTCCGGACTTTCGGCGGTTCAGACCGGAATCCTCCTGCTGCCACAAGCGATTGTGATGGGGATCATGATGCCGATCTCGGGCGCATTGTTTGACAGAATCGGAGCCCGGTGGCTGGCGGTTGTAGGGTTGACGATCACTGCGTATTCGCAATATTTGACCCATTTTCTCGATGTGAACACTTCTTTCGCAACGATCACGGCCTGGATGATCATTCGCGGTCTGGGAGTGGGACTGATGATGATGCCCGTTACGACGGCGGGAATGAACACCGCTCCCAAGAAAAAGGAGGGGCAAGGATCGGCCATCACCAACACGGCCCGGCAAGTCAGCGGCTCATTTGGCATCGCTTGGTTAAATGTGTTGCTGTATGAACGCATGACCTTTCATGCCGTGGTCTCTGCCGAGCAGGTGAGTGAGACATCGCTTACGGCAAGCGAACTGCTGTCTCAAATCGCGAGGATGCTTTTCCTGAATGACGGCAAACCGGCAGATGGAAAAGCGGCTACAATAATTGGAGAGTGATGAAAACGGGGCTGTCCCAAAAATCAGAAGATGACTTTTGGGACAGCCCCCTTGAAATGTCAAGCAAGACGGCCAGCGCCCTTGACGGAGCCGGACCGGTTGCGACCGCTGGCGACCATCTCTATCAATTTCCTGCCGAGCCAAACCAGGGACACGACGACTGTCATGCTAAACAGCACATTAAACAAAAACAGATGTTTCGCGAGATCCGCCTCCCCGTCGCCGAGCAAAGGAATCACAAATTGCAGCATCGCCATCACCACAAGCAGCAGCAGGAATTCCATCAACAGCTTGCCGTGCAAAACCGGGCTTCGGCGGTGTTCCCGATAGAGGAAGCCGAGGAACAGCGCGGCATAAGCAATCAGGAACCAGATCGATTTCGGAAAAACCGAGTTCAAAATCCACGTCCACTGGCTGAAGTTGCGACTCAGCGCAAGTGGCCCCCTGTTGGCGCTTTTCTCGTAATTTCCCAGGTAAAAGCCATTGTTTAACGAGTTTTTGGCTACGACATCCAGTTTTTTAAAGAAACGCACGGGGTGGTTCAGATAGAACATCGCCACTTTCTTTTTACTGATGCGATCGTAATATCCCCTTGCAAACTCTCCACTGTGAATGTCGATTTTTTTGTCCGGCGTAAAATAGTTGGTTCCCGCCAGCACCGCGTACTCTTCGCTCAATCCCAGTTCTTTCAGATCCGCCCACGGGTTGGGAGAATCTTTCAGAATACCGTAAAACACCGTCTGATAGGTATTGATCCGGTCAAAGGGATTAAACGCGGACATTGCCAGCGACACCAGCAAAATCAGGACGGAAAAGGAGGCGACCGTCCGTTTCCAGCGTTTGTCCGGATGGAGTTTCATCAGCCGTAAGCCAAACAGCGGGAGCATGAAGCCGAGCAGCGAATTTTGCACTTTTGCCAGCACCAGGCAAAGCGCAGTCAGGAAAAAGCCGCTTAGCATCCAATAATTCGGCCGATTCTTGTGCGTTTGTCCATCGGATTGCAAACCGGCATCCACGGCGCTTTCCGCCGGAAGGCTTCCCCCGGGAGCGAACAGATGCAGGGCAAAGCCAAACATCGCCAGCAAGAAAATCAGGGACGCATTCTCCGAGTATAGCGAGTTAAAATAGGCAAAGTAGCCGACATCGACAAACGAGACAAACAACAACAGCGCGATCAACCCTCGTCCCGGCAAATTCAGTTTGCGGATTCCCGTAACGATCAACAGCATGGCCGCCAGAAAGGCAATGGAATGCACGATGCCGATCGAGCGGATATCAAACGTGCTGCCCGGGGCAAAAAGCGGGTTGACCAGCAAGGTGAGTTTCAAAAACAACACTTCCGACGACACATACGAACCGAAACGGGCTGTTGTGATGTCAAAGTTGCGCACAACGTAGTTAAAATATTTCTCGTCAAAATCATCCGTCCGGTACTGCAGTCCGGCCCACTGCATCATCCGTTCAAAATCCCCGTTGTTGGCAAGCCCCACAATCGGCGGGATCAGCAGTTGGACAACCAATACAATCCCCATCGGCAAGATGACCAGCAAATCAAAATTTCGTATCAATCGTTTCATGCAAGATTCCTTCCTTTACGGTTTTGACATGACCGTATTGGACGGCGATGAAGCCTGTCCGCCGGCACTTACGGCACGAACGCGATAGGAATAAACGCTGTCGTGATCCAGGGCATCGTCCGTGTACGATGTGCCGGTGACCTCGGCGATTTGCTGCCAGGAACCACCCGAACTGCGTTCAATGGCATATCGAACGGCCCCCGGCACCTGATTCCAGGAGAGCGCAACACTTCCGTTCCCCGCACTTAACGAAAGGGAAGGAGCCGGCGGAGAAGCCGGCGTCAAACCGCTTCCCGCTTTGACGGCTCCCGACACGGCGGATGTGCCGGACGCGTTTTTGGCTGCGACTTGATACCAAACGTTTGGACCGGTCGCCGTGATATCCTGGTAACTTGTGCCGGGAGTGATAGCGAGGGTCTCAAAGGAGATGCCGTCGACGCTTCGGTACAGGATGTATTCGATGGCCCCGGGGACCGCTTTCCAGGAAACGGCAATACCTGCAGGGCTGCTGACCGCTGCAAGTCCGGATGGAGCGGTCAGACCCGTCCCGCTTGTCCGGCCCGGCATTGCTTCGATAAAGTCGTGCGCGGGTTGAATGGTGCCCTTTATGACCGACGACACCTGATAATAGTAGACGGTTCCGGGCTGAACGCTTGAGTCTGTATATTCGGTGCCGGTTAGGATTTCCGACACGATCGCATAGGGGCCGGTCTGTGAAGCGGACCGCAATACGACATAACCGTCCGCTCCCTGTACGGGGTCCCACCGCAGAATGACGGAACCGGAGGGACCGCTGGCCGCTTTTAATCCGGTCGGGGATGCCGCGGCAGAGTTCCCGTTTTGTTCTTGGCTGAACTCATGCGGCATTTCCAGGTAGGCATCGGCGGGTTTGTATCGCGGATCTCCGTTGGGAAGCGTATACGGTTCCCGCTTGATGAAGATTCCGTCTTTCACGATGCCGCCCAAATCTGCAGTCTTGTCGTTCAACAAATATTTTTTGCCGTCGATCTCAACATATTTGACGCTGATCATTGCGTCGCAGGGCTCTTTCGGTTCGGTTCCCGCAACGAACAAATCGGTTGTCACAGTGTTGAGAGCCCGGCACAGGTCGGTCGGGATTTTGCCCGATTTCGTGCAGACTTCCGCCCGCACAATCCCGCCCGGCATACCGGGGAAACCGTCTTCTTGCGCGGCGATTTTCGGATACGCTTGCTCCATGATGGCGTTCCACAGCAGGATGGGCCGGAGGCCGCGGCTGTCCGTGTCGCTCAGACGGTCCATCGGATAAGGGATGTCATAGCCGACCCAGACGCCAAGGGTGACTCCCGGCGTAAAGCCGATAAACCAGGAATCGGTGGTGTCGTCCGTGGTCCCGGTTTTCCCTGCGATGGCGCGGCCAGGAAACCGGGCGCCCACGCCGGAAGCGGTACCTCTTTTTACAATGTCCTGCATCATGTCCGTCAGCAAATAGGCGGTCTGGACGGAAAAAACTCTTGTTTCCCTCGGCTTGTGGACATAAATTTCCTTTCCGTTGCGATCGACGATTTTGTCGATCAGGTGCGATTCTTTCCAGACCCCGGCATTCGGGAAGGTCGAGTAGGCGCTGGTGGCTTCCTCGACGGAAAGGCCGTAAGCCAAGCCGCCAATCCCCGAGACGAGATGTTCGTCGCTTTTGTCCAGGGTGGTTACCCCCATTTTTTTCACGTACTCCAGCCCCACGGAAGGGGTTACCAGTTGGGTGGCTTTGATAGCCGGGATGTTGTAGGAGTGGCGCAACGCTTCCCTGACTGTAATCAAACCGTGAAATTTCCGGTCGTGATTCATGGGGAAATATTTGCCTCCGGCTGCGTTGGCGTTTGCCAGCGGCAGCGGCGTGTCGTCGAGGACCGAGCCGGGCGAGAGCAGTTTTCTTTCCACCGCCGGACCGTATACCGACAGCGGTTTCATGGTCGAACCGGGTTGGCGGGGCAAAATCGTGTGGTTGTTTTGATCCCGCTGATAGTCGCGGCCGCCGCCGATTGCAAGGAGCCCCCCGGTTTTGTTGTCTACCAAGCTCGCGCCGGCTTGCTGCAAGGCGTTCTCGACGGTTTTGCCGTTCTTCGCCGTATAAGTGACCGGTTTCGGGTAAAAATTTTTGTCGTTGCCGAGAACCTGGTCCACTGTGTCCTGCAGATTCCGGTCTATCGTCGTATACACTTTGTAGCCGCCTTTAAAAAGCGCTTGCCGGGCATCGTCGAGGCTGTCGTATTTTGCCACGGTCATCAGTTTCTCGGCTGCGCGTTGTTCCACTTCCGAAATAACAAACGGATACTTGCCGTATCCAGTGGCGGTGACGGCAGGTTTCGCGATGGACGATTGTATATCGAAGGCGCGGGCTTCCTTATAATCCGCTTCCGTTATTTTTCCTGACTCCAGCATGCTTTTCAGGACATAGTCCTGATACTCAAGCGTTTTTTCCAAGCGGATGTAGGGATTGTACTTGCTCGGATTGTTGGGCAGTGCGGCAAGCAGCGCCGCTTGCGCAAGGTTCAGGTCTTTCGGATCTTTGTTGAAAATCGCTTTGGAAGCGGCTTTGATTCCGTACAGATTCGAATTGCCCGATTTGCCGAAATAAATCCAGTTAAAGTAATGAACGAGGATTTCTTCTTTGGTCATCGTCCGTTCGAGCTGCAGGGCGAGGTACATTTCCTGCACTTTTCGTTTGATCGTTTGCTCCTGCGACGGGAACATCACGTTTTTTACCGTTTGCTGGGTGATGGTGCTGGCTCCCGACACAACGCCCCCGCCGATGAAATTTTGGTAGGCAGCCCGCAGTATCGACAAGGGATTGATGCCGTGATGATTGTAGAAATCTTTGTCTTCGGCCGCGATAAAGGCATTCACGACAAGCGGGGAAACTTCCGAAAGGCTTTTGATCAGTTCGCGGTTTCCGTCCGTTTGCATGGAACCCAAGAATTCGCCGTTGCGGTCATATACGTTGGTTGTCGCCGAAAGGTTGCTGAAGGCTTGAGGGTTGAACGCGGGCGCATCTTGAATCAGGTAGTATGCGTATCCTGCCCCGGCGATCATTCCCGTCGCGCCCAGCACCAGGATCGAAAACAGGCCGATTTTCAGCCACCGGCGGAACGTCCGGTTCGGTTTGTTCGGATTGGAACGAGTCCAGTCGTCCGGCGGCGCTTGTTTTTTTGTGTGTTCCATCAGAGATCCCCCTTATCGTGTCTCTATTATACCAAATTGCGGAAACCGTTTAAGAGACTTGGTTCGACCCGTTCGTTTTGACAATGCTTGCCGGCGTGTGATACATTTATGTACGATTAGAATAAACAGGATTACCCAAAACATACTTTGCTGTGACACGGTTTAACCTGGATGGACATCCCTTTCCGCAGGCGTTTGCTCGCGCCTTGGGAAGGTTTTATTTTTGTGGACGGGGGACAGAATTTTTATGGAAATGCCAAAAGAGACTGTAGAAGCGAAAGATCCAAAGGTCGAGGAAGAGGTCGCAAGACAGATGTCTATCATCCGCCTCGGTACGGCCGAGATCGTGCCCGAGGACGAACTGGTCAAGAAGCTGCGCCGTTCGATTCAAACGGGCAAGCCGTTGATCGTGAAACTGGGAGTGGATCCGTCCGGTGCCGATTTGACGCTCGGGCACACGGTGGTTTTGAACAAGATGCGGCAGTTTCAAAATCTCGGACACCGCGTTCAGCTTCTGATCGGGGATTTCACAGGGATGATCGGAGATCCCACCGGCAAGTCGGAAACCCGCAAACAGTTAACGCGGGAAGAAGTGCTTGAGAATGCCAAAACATACGCCGAACAAGCCTTTAAGGTGCTCGATCCCGAAAAAACGGAGATCCTGTACAACTCCACCTGGTTGGCGCCCTTGACGTTTGCGGACGTGGTGCGGCTGACTTCGACAATCACGGTGGCCCGGATGCTTGAGCGGGAAGATTTTCAAAAGAGATATTCGAGCAACCAGCCGATTGCGCTGCATGAATTTTTGTACCCTCTCATGCAAGGGTATGATTCGGTGGCGATGCAAGCGGACGTCGAACTGGGCGGAACGGATCAAAAATTCAATTTGCTGATGGGGCGCATGCTGCAGAAAGAGTTTGGCCAGGAACAGCAGGTTGCGATCATGATGCCGATACTCGAAGGCCTCGACGGCGTTCAGAAAATGTCCAAGTCGCTCGGCAACTACATCGGCATCAACGAACCGCCCGCTGAACAGTATGGAAAAACCATGTCGATTCCGGACGAGTTGATGATCAAATATTTCGAGTTGACCACCGACGTATCGGTGGAAGAGCTTGCAGCCATCCGTTCCGGGTTGGAAAACGGCAGTCTTCATCCGCGAGACGTAAAAATGCGCTTGGCACGCGAGATCGTCACCCGTTTCCACGGGAAAGAGGCGGCCCAAGCCGCGGAAGAACATTTCAAAACGGTGTTCCAGCAGGGAGCCGTTCCTGAGAATATTCCCGAGGTCAGTCTTGCGGCCGGAACCTATTGGATCGTGAAATTGTTGACCGATACGGGGCTTTGTCCGTCGAACGGAGAAGCGAGAAGGATGATCCAGCAAGGCGGCGTCAAGCTCAACTCCGAAAAAATCGACAATGTGGAAGCCCGGATTCAGGCTGAAAACGGAATGATCCTGCAGGTCGGAAAACGGAAATTCGTCAGAATTCGACTCGAGTCATAAAAATTGTACTGCCTGTTCCCTTTGGCTCATAAAATGAAGCCGAAAGGGGAGAGGCGTGCATGGTGAGATTTCGAAGAAGACGCATGCGCCTGCGGCAACCCGTTAAGCGATGGAAAGCCATAACCGTGACGGTTTTGTTTCTGGTGATTCTCATGACGGTACAGACATTCATGTTTCTTGAATACAGTCTCCGGCCGGAGTTTGTCCAAATCGCCGAAAACTACACGCGTAAAATCGCAACAGAAGCAATTAACGAAGCGATCACAAGGAAAGTGGCGGAAGAAACCGATTATCAGCAAATCGTGCAGTTTTTTAAAGACGACCGGGGAAATATCCGCTCCGCGATCTTTAATATGTCGGAAGCCGGCCGAATCAAAGCGCAAGCGACCAATCGCGTGCAAAGCATATTGCGGGAGATCGAGAAAAAGGAAATTCGACTTCCGATCGGGCAAGCCATGCATTCCTCGATTTTGGCTACGTTGGGTCCCGACATACCGATAAAAATCGTGCCGATGGGTACCGTAAAATCGGATATTGACGAACACTCGGAATCCCTTGGCATCAATCAGACCAAGTATTCTTTAAAATTGATCATCCACGCACAAGTCAATGTGATCATCCCTTTTGTCACACAGCCGGTGGATATCGAGACACAGGTTCCGATCGCTTCGATTATGATGGTGGGTGAGGTTCCGCAATTTTTTTACGATGCCAAAGGAACCCCGTTCGCTCCGCCCGGAGCCCCGTATCAACTGCTGCCGCCCGCCACACCTGCCCCGAAATGAAAGCGATAAGTCCTTCAGTGGAGCGAATAAAGGTGGGATGCAAAGATGAACCGGGTGACAAATGATTTTGTGCGTTTGTTTAACGAACGGCAGGATTTTTACAAATGTCACGAAATTTTTGAAGCAGCTTGGAAAGAAACGAACCATCCGGTGGAAAAGCCGTTTTACAAAGCTTTGGTACAAGTGGCAACCGCTCAATTCAAACTGCAAAAAGGGATGTTGCGGGGTGTCAAGAAATTATTCGCATCCGCATACCCGTCGTTGCAGATGTTGCCGGACGTTGTGCATGGTATTGATCTCGTAAAATTACGTGAAAACTTTACGGAACAGGTTCGTTCGTTGCCGGATGTCGATTTGCTTCAAGAAGGGGAATACGAGCGGTATGGATTGCGGCTCATCCGGATTCAGCCGGCCGGTAAAGCGAACAACTGAGGGAAAAGAAAATGGGCGGTGAGGTGCGACAGTTCGGCGGTCTGCCGCCGGTAGAGGCGGCCATCCTGAAATTT
>NZ_JBZCSF010000014.1:0-83747 GCF_058273125.1 Effusibacillus sp. SKA8
GGGAGCCAGTCAATCTTACGACTGATTTTATTATAATTGAACTGGCGCAGGAATCCATTAGTGAAAAGGTGGCGCATTTGCCCGAAAATACCAATTTCACATAAGACATATTCTGTCAACTATCCCCACCATGCGGCAACCGCTCCGCCGATGACGGAACTAAACAAATTGACCCTGTCATTGTTAAAAAACCGCAATCCCCGGACAAAACCCGCAGGCCGGTTGCAATGAATCCTCCGTTCCACCTCTCTGCCGCAGCAGGAGCAACGATACATCGCTTGCACACTTGCGCCGAGAACCGAATCCGCCAACGAGCCTGCCGTCCCGGCTGCCGTCGCCGTCAACAGCAACGGCATCAGATTCACTGTCGAGCCAACCGGTACCCGGTTCCCGATTTGATCAGGAAAAAGTGCTAGCAACAGCCAAGCGGCAATTCCGATGAACAGTCCGCCGGCAACCGATGCGATTAACCCCGGAGCGGATACGCCTCCCGACGTTCCGGCAGGAACAATTCTGCCGGTCAGGATGGAACGGGGAGACGACCCGCTCAAGCTGCCGATTTCTGTCGCCCACGTGTCGGCATTTACCGTGGCCATCACCCCGATGAAAGCGTTCCACCAAACCGGATTCGGCCAAAAATAATTCGCAACGCACAACAAAACTCCCAATCCGCCGTTGGCAAACACCTGGCTCGCATCCCGCCTTCCCGTTTTTTCGTACACCGTTTCCAGTTTTTCTTTCACTTTTTGCTTCCATTTCGACAAAAAAGACGAAGAAACGAAAAAGGCGATCAAAGTGCCGAACCACGCGGCGCTCCCCAAAGCGTACAGCACGGTTCCCAACAAGACGGCGGCAAGCATGCCCGACAATGACAACGACCGCTTCCGGTATGCGATTCCCGCAATCATTACACTGCCGATCATTCCGGCTATCCAATCCATCATTTTTCCCCATCTTTCATGGCGATTTTGTGACAAATGTTGCATAGTCACAAAAATTCGTGGTACTATGTAAGATAGAACTTGGCTCGACTAGGAGGAGATTCCGTGTTTCGCTATTATTTGGGTATTGCAATCATGTGTGCAATTTTTGCTGTGTTCGCTTTGCTTCTTTCACACAACCCCGCTGGGCTTGCCGCTGTGTTTGTCGGAATTGCGGGCGCGTTTCTTTCCATCGCATTTATCACTGCCGGTCCGGAATCCCGTTGGTGAGAAATTACATATGCCACGGCCGGACGGCAACGCCTTTGACCATCGTGGAATGGTTGAAGGCTTTTTTACGTTTTGTTGCGCGTTTTCCAAGCGCCAGCCTGTTGCGGCAAAATCGCCGGCAAAATCTTCTCCGCCGCCCGGTTGATGCGGATTACCGGGACGCCATTTCTGAAAGCGATCTTAGGAAGTTGCCGACAGGGCGCCATCTCCAGACGGGTTCCCACAATCAGCAGCAAATCGGCCTTGCCGACCCAATCCACCGCTGTTCCATAATGATATACTTCTTCGCCTACCAATACAATATTGGGTTTTAAAAGATGATTGCAGGACGGACAAGCTGGGATTTCTGCCTGAAACGCCATATCGGACGGGAAAATCGCCTCACACCGACGGCAAGTGAGTTCCAGCAAGTTTCCGTGCAGCTCGAGCACATGCGGGCTCCCGGCACGGGTATGCAGACCATCGATGTTTTGCGTTATGATTGGCATACCGTTTTCCGCAAGGGCGATATGCGCCGGATTCGGTTTGGCGGTTTGCCAATGCCGGAGAATATGGCGGTAATATTGGTAAAATCTTGCGGTCTCGCTAACGAACATCTCGCGGGTAAAAAAATCCCGCAATTCGATCCCCTTCCATTCGGCCGAAACTGTGGGCAGTCCGCTTGCCACCGAAATGCCGGCTCCCGTAATCGCCACCGGATGGATCGCCTTTGCCGCCCACCGTTTCCACTTCCCGACCAGTTGCTCGTCGATCTGTTTCGCGGCTTTCGGTATGCACATTTTCCCCACCCCCTGTTTTAGTTGTGTTCCCGGGACAGGTTCCTGATGCACGTAAAAAAACCACCTCAAGCCGCCCGCGGAACGCGGGAAGCTTGAGGTAGCCCACACGGTTAACAGCAGCGGGTTACCGATCCGCTTTCATACCGATTTTTCAATGCATACATGTAGAACTCTTTTTCCGACATGGGAGGCTGGTCCGGATGGGTGGACTCGTGATGCTTCAGATATTTTTCGTAATCCGGGATGCCGAAAATCGTCTTTACGTTTGACCGGGCCTGGCTGATCCACCCCAACATTTGTTTCACGACCGATCACGCTCCCGTTGTACTCGGATATTTCGATTGAACGAACGGCGTTTCCTTCAATTCATATTTTTGCTTGCGGACCAGAATGTTGAACCATGTCCACAGCGCGTTCAGAATCAGGAGGACCACAACCCCGATAAAGATCGCGGTAACAGCTGCATCCAAACGGTCATTGAAAACGATCTGATGCATGACATCCATATTCTTCGCCGGGGCCATCACCTGACCTTTATCGATGCCAGCTTGATATTTGTTGGCATGCGCGAAGAATCCGATCGCCGGGTCGGAAGAGAACAGTTTCATGAAGGCTGCTCCCAAGGTTGTCACACACAACCAGACGAACGGAACGATTGTCACCCAAGCGTAACGGGCTTTGCCCATTTTGATGATAATGGTGGTTGCCACCGCAAGGGCGATCCCCGCCAGCATCTGGTTAGAAATCCCGAACAGCGCCCACAGGGAGTTGATGCCGCCAAACGGGTCAACGGCGCCCTGATAGAGGAAATATCCCCAACCGAGCGTAATCAACGCCGATGCAATGACGTTATACGCAAATACATCGGTACGGGCAAACGGTTTGTAGAAGTTGCCGATGATGTCCTGGATCATGAAACGTCCGATCCGGGTTCCCGCGTCAATCGTTGTGAGAATAAAGACCGCTTCAAACAAAATCGCGAAATGATACCAGAACGCCTTTGCTCCGGCAAGGAACTGGGAGAAAATCTCCGCCATCCCAACGGCCAAAGTCGGAGCTCCACCCGTGCGGGACAGGATCGTTTTCTCGCCAATTTCTTTCGCGGCGTTGGTAATTTGTTCGGGAGTCACCTGGAATCCCCAGGCGGAGATTTTCGCAGCGGCTGCCGCCGCATCCGCCCCGATCACAGCCGCCGGTGAGTTCATCGCGAAGTAAAGTCCCGGCTCCAGCGCACAAGCGGCAATCAAGGCCATTACCGCCACGCCCGATTCCATCAGCATGCCGCCGTAACCGATCATCCGGGAATGGGATTCCTTTTCCAGCATCTTCGGTGTTGTGCCGGAGGAAACCAGCGAATGGAACCCCGACACCGCACCGCACGCGATCGTAATAAACAGGAACGGGAACAAGGGACCCGCAAATACCGGACCGCTTCCATCCACGAATCTGCTGATGGCAGGCATTTTCAAATCGGGCAGCACAAGCAGAATGCCGATAGCCAACAGGAAAATGGTTCCAATCTTAAGGAACGAACTCAGGTAATCGCGTGGCGCCAGCAACAACCAAACCGGCAAGATCGATGCGATAAAGCCGTAAATGGCGATCATGATCGCCAGCTGGTCGGCCCGGAAGGTAAACATTTTCGACAACGCCGGGTCTGCAGCGACATACTGGCCGGCCCACAGAGACAAAATCAGCAGCACAAATCCGATAACGGAACCTTCGAAAACGCGTCCCGGACGGATAAACCGCATGTAAATCCCCATAAAGATGGCAATCGGAATCGTCATTGCAATCGTAAACACGCCCCACGGAGATTCCGCAAGCGCTTTCACAACCACCAAACCCAGCACGGCAATCAAGATGATCATAATCGCAAGAATCCCAAACGACGCGATCATTCCGCCAAACGGGCCGACTTCTTCTTTTGCCATTTGCCCGAGCGATTTGCCGTTTCGGCGCATCGACGCCATCAAAATCACGGAGTCTTGCACGGCTCCCGCAAGAACGACGCCGACAATAATCCAAAGCGCCCCCGGCAGATATCCCATCTGGGCCGCCAGAATTGGGCCGACCAACGGACCCGCTCCTGCAATTGCGGCAAAGTGATGCCCGAATAACACCCATTTTTGCGTCGGAACGTAGTCCTTCCCGTCGTTGTTGATTTCAGCCGGGGTCGCGCGGTTGTCATTCACTTCGTAAATTTTTCTGGCGATAAATTTACTATAAAATCGATATGCAACCGCATACGAGCTGACAGCGGCAACAACCAGCCAGGCGGCTGAAATTGTTTCCCCTCTCGACAGTGCCAGCAGTCCGAACGCCGCGGCGCCAAGGACCGAAATCGCGGTCCAGAGCAGAATGGAAAGCACTCCTTTTTTCACAAAGACCCCCCTCTGTAAATTTTAATAATTTTAAGTTAATAATCTAATTATATCTCCCCCTTTGGCAACAAATCAATCCTCCACACATATTCCATTATCGGAAAACAGGATGGTGGTGCAACCCATTTACATCCTCCTATTTCCCGTTATGGACATAATCATCCCGGACAAACGGGTTGTAGTTTCGTTCCCGTCCGATGGTCGTCTCCGGCCCGTGGCCGGGATACACGATCGTATTTGGTGGAAGCGTGTAGAGTTTGGTTTTGATGCTTGTCGCCAGCGTGTCAAAATCCCCACCGGGCAAATCCGTTCTCCCGACGCTTCCGTAAAACAGCGTATCGCCTGCAAACACTTGATTCTCCAAAATGTAGGCGACCGATCCGGGGGAATGTCCCGGCACGAAAACCACCGACAACTCGCGATCCGCAAACGGGATTTTATCGCCCTCCGCGACAAACCGGTCCGCTGCGGGACCGGTAATCAACCCTCCTAGTTGCGGCCATCTGCCCGATCCGTTCAACATGGGATCGGTCAGCCAGTTTTTTTCGTTTTCGTGGATGAGAATCGGGGCTCCAGTCAATTCTTTGAGTTTTCCAAGCCCTCCGATATGGTCCAAATGAGCGTGGGTCAACAAAATATGCGTCACCTGATAACCGTCGATCGCATCCAGCACAATGTCCGGGTTATACCCCGGATCAATGACAATGGCAGTGCGTGTACCCTCATCCGTAAGAACGTAACAGTTCGTTTGAAACGCACCAAGCGCGAACCCCTGAATGTGCATGCCGGTCTCCTCCCTATTCGATCATGCCTTCAAGCGGAGAGGACGCGCTTGCGTACCGTTTTTTCGGAATTCTGCCGGCAAGATAACCCTTGCGTCCCGCTTCCACCGCCAGTTTCATCGCCTCCGCCATCAACACCGGATCTTTCGCGCCGGCCACAGCGGTGTTGAGCAGCACACCGTCCGCACCCAGTTCCATCGCCAGGGCCGCATCCGCCGGAGAGCCGACTCCCGCATCAATGATGACCGGAACTTTTGCTTCTTCAATGATGAATTTGAGATAATGCGGGTTCACGATTCCCAGTCCGGAACCGATCGGGGAAGCGCCCGGCATCACGGCGTGCGCACCCGCATCCTGCAAGCGGCGGGCAAGAATCGGGTCATCTGAAGTGTAGGTCAGAACCGTAAACCCCTCCTCGACAAGAATCCGGGTCGCTTTTAGCGTTTCGATCGGATCGGGCAAAAGGGTTTTCGGATCGCCGATCACTTCGACTTTGATCATGTCACACAGTCCCGACGCTTGGGCGAGACGCGCAATGCGAACCGCTTCTTCCGCCGTGGTGGCACCGGCGGTGTTCGGCAGCAGGGTGAATTTTTTTAGATCCAGACGTTCCAGGAAATTCGGCGCATCCGGATTCTCAAGATTCAGCCGCCGGACGGCAAATGTCAGCACCTCGGCACCGGACGCGTCGACCGCCCGTTGCTGTATGTCCAAATCGGGGAACTTGCCCGTGCCAAGAAACAGCCGGGAGCTAAAAACGTGGTTGCCAATCCGCAATTCATCCGTTTGCATGGTTTGTATTGCCATTTGGTATCCTCCTTAATCAACCGCCACCAACAAAGTGGACGATCTCGATTTTGTCTCCGGGTGCCACTTTGGTTGCCCCGTACTTTTCCCGCGGCACAATCTCCAGATTGTGCTCGATCACGATAATCTTGTCGCTGAGACCGTAATGGTTAACCACATCGGCAAGCGTTTTGGCACCGGGAATATTTTTGACCTGACCGTTAATCGTAAGTTCCATGCCGTTTCCCGTCCTCCCCCCGAACGCGATCGATTGCTGACCGCATGGCAAACGCCGCTCCGTACACGTCATCAGCTCCTATGATCGCGCTGATCACAGCGACTCCGTTTGCGCCGGCGCGGATAATTTCGCCCACATCTTCCCGTTTGATTCCGCCGATCGCTACAATCGGAATCGATACGTGGCGGCGGACCTCCCGCACCCCTTCCACACCGATAGCCGCTTTTGCATCGGGTTTGGTTTCGGTCGGATTGACAGGTCCCAATCCGATGTAATCGGCGCCCGCCCGTTCTGCTGCCACCGCTTCCCGCGGATTGTGCGTCGAGATGCCGACGATCTTGTCGGGTCCGAGCAACTCTCTTGCGGTTCCGATCGGCAGATCGTCCTGGCCGAGATGCACGCCATCCGCATTGGAAGCAAGCGCAATATCCAACCTGTCATTGACAATAAACGGGATCCCTTTCTCTCTCGTCAGCCTCCGCAAAACGGTTGCCATTTCCAACAAAGCCCTGCCCGACAAGTCTTTTTCCCGCAATTGAACGCAGTCCGCTCCGCCGCGAATGGCTTCGTTGATCACGTCTTCCAGGCGCCGCCCTTTTAAAAAAGCGGAACCGGTTATCACATACAATCTGCTGTCCATACAAATTCACACTTCTCTTTCCGCGTCAGATAGCAAAAAAACCGCTTCCTTACTACGGGAAGGCGGCAAATGACGCAAGAATGACGCAATTTATGCAGTGTCGTCACCCACTTCCCTACGCTAGCATTATCTAGTGCCAGGTTCCAAGGGTTGAGGAAATCCTCTCTCAGCCGACAAGCAGCACCCCTAGTGGAGATATATCGATTCAAAAGTAACATATTTCAGCAAGAAAAGAAAGGGGGATAAAGAAAAGGCAAAGATGTCCTCCCATCTGCCCGGCACAAGTGTACGAAAGATTGATCGTGTTTCTACTGGACAGTTTTTCCCTTTTTTCTGTCCAAGGTCCAACAAAGGGTGTCAACAGAGCACCAAGCAGGACAAACAGCAAGCCGTACAGAAACACGTTGTGCAATGTATCCACCAAAGCCGTCTTCAAAACCGGAAGCAGCAGTTGTTGGACAGCGGATGGTATTTTTTGCAATGTTTCCGGGCTTAATAAGATCGAATACAAGCCTTGGAGATTGCTTCTGATCATCGATGCAAACTGTTCCGCCATCCCGTGCGACTGGGGAGGCAGTTTTTCCAGCATCGGCACCAGCTGTTCGGTCAACAAACTGGTTGAACGATAATTCATAACAGCCCCCAAAATCGTCATCCCGAATGTTCCTCCGATTTGCCGAAAAAATTGGCTGGAGGAAGTGACCACCCCCAGTTCTGACCTGGGAAACGCTTCTTGCAGAGCGAGGGTTAGGATCGGCATCATCAGACCAAAATTCCCACCCCAAGCACCATCATATAACTCATGGCGACCCATTTTGAAGTCAGGATTCCCATTGTCGACAAGAGCCAAAATCCCACAGCCATTGTGATCATCCCGATCATAATTTGGGTACGGATGCCAATTTTTCTTACCGATCGACCGCCAAGAATACTTGCCGCTATCATGGTGAGCATCATGGGCATCATGACGGTTCCGGAGGCGGAAGGACTAATTCTAATAATTCCTTGCATAAACAGGGGGACAAACATAATGGCTCCGAACATCCCGACAGACATCAGGAAGCCGATCCCGTTCAAAACGGAGAAGGGTTTATGTTCAAACAAGTACATCGGTAAAATGGGTTCACGTGTTTTCGACTCGATGACCGCAAACAGAGCGAGAAACACCGCTGACCCAAGAAACAGACTGAGGATTTGCCACGATGTCCAGGGGTAATCTTTGCCCCAAAACGTTAACGCAAGCAGCAAGCTGACCACGCCGCCAATCATCGTAATAATCCCGCCAATGTCAATTGCAACCGGTCGATCAGCATGATGCCCCTTAAGCCCCATGCTGATCAGGACAGTTGCCAAAATGCCAACCGGAAGATTTATGTAGAAAACCTAAAAATTGTAAGCTCCGCAACATACACCACTTTCCGACCGATCAGGTCGGCAAGTTTGCCGGCAACCGGGACAACTGCTGTAGAACTTAACATATACGCCGTCGTTAACCAGGTCATCATGTCTAATCCGCCAAGTTCTCCGACAATCTTAGGCATTGCAGTGCCGACGATTGTATTGTCCAGAGATGCAAAAAGCATGGCTACAATCAGTCCGGCGATCAGGAGCGGTCTGCATGGGTTTGCTCCTTTTCGGCTGGTAGCGTGGCTGCCCGATCCGGATTCATGAAATCAGTTCCTCCCCTGTATCCTATTTTTCTGAAACAGCGGATGGTCGTTCTCCCATCCTTAATGATAATTTGCCCCATATCGGCAATCCAATTCCAAATCAGGAGAGGAAAGCTATTTTTAAAGCGCCTCTTGGTCGAGCAAGCGGCGATGTTCGATTTTCATACAAGCGTCCTGGATGGCCATCATCCCCGCTTCCTCAACCCGCTGGCACTGCTCGTCGTTGACGATGCCCAGCTGGATCCAGACCGCTTTCGGCTTGTGCTTCATTTGCATCACCTGATCGACGACTTCCGGAATTTGCTCGCTTCGACGGAATACGTCAACAATATCGACGGGGCCTTCGACATCCAACAGCGTCGGGTAGGCCTTCCGTCCCAATACGGTCGTCAGTTTGGGATTGATCGGAACGATTTCATATCCCTGTGACTGCAAATACTGGGCCACTTGATTGCTCGCTTTGGCCGGATCGTCCGACAGGCCAAACACGGCAATCGTCTTGGATTCACGCAGCAATTTCGCAATTTTTTGATCATCCGGATTTTTGTGCATAGTCAATTCCTCCTAACATCTCTACTCCAGTGCTTCAATCTGGAGCATGGAATTTTTTGTTGAATTTTCGACCGGGGCAACCGACAATTTCCATCATTTTTCGGAATTTTGCCAATTGTTCCACGTGAAAAAGCCAGTCACCACAGGTATTTCACGCCGTAGCGCCCGGATTTCGTTTGATAAATGCCGACAAATCGGGGAGACCTGGCCGGATTGGTCCACCAGTCGTCCCGAATTCTCGCCGCCAGACAACCCGCCTGAAATTTGCTGTCAAACAGTTTCCCGTAATACACCCAAGACATTCCCGTCACCTCTGCCATCTATACTACCCCATATTCAACCAAAATTTCCGTGAGATCCCTTACGAATATTTTGAGGTGCAGGCAATACTACGCCTGAGGTGATTGGTATGAATGATAAAAAATGGGCGGCAGCCATTCTCGCTTTCTGTGCTTTTCTAACCGTTGCGGGGTGTCGTCCGGTAGCCCAGGCGCCAAAATACGGACCGACCGCCGACGGTATGAACCGGCCCAGCCAGGAGCGCACCCCTCCGGGGGAGGAACACCCGTCCGCCAAAGAAGCACCCGAAAAACCGGGCAACCCGGATCAACAAAAAAACATACGAGCGAACCAGCAGGCCGAACGGCCGCAAACGTATGGCAATCCGTCCCAACAAGCGGACCATATCGCACAAATTCTTACGGGGATTCCCGGTGTCGAGCGGGCTTACGTGTTGTTGATCGGCCGCCTTTCCCTGGTTGGTGTCGACTTGAAATCGGACATCAGCGGTTCCAAAATCGATTCGGTCAAATATTCTGTAAAAGAAGCGGCCGAGCGAACGGGACCGGGTTACAAGGCTATCGTCACGGCGGATTTGGACACCGTGACGAGAATCCGCAAACTGGCGGAAGGTGTTCGCGCCGGACGGCCCGTCTCCTCCTTTTCTGACGAAATCGCTGATATCTTAAGCCGCCTGTTTCCGGAAACGTAATCGCTATCCCGGTTATCCCGCAAAAAACACCTGCGAAGTAAAACCCCCTGCTTCTTTTAGTGCAGGGGGGCGGTTTGCTGCAAGAGGGGAAGCATTACGGTAAACGTCGTTCCTTTTCCGACGGTGCTGGAAACCACTATATCACCATGATGTTTGGCCACGATATTTTTTGCGATCGACAATCCCAATCCGGTGCCGCCTTTCGATCGGGTCCGCGCTTTGTCCACTTTGTAGAAACGTTCAAAGATGAAAGGCAAATCCTCTTCCGGGATTCCCTCCCCTGTATCAGAGACCGATACCTGAACATAAGAGCCGAGTTTCCGCATCGAAAGCGTCACGGTTCCGCCGGCTGGGGTATGGCGCATCGCATTGTCGATCAGGTTCGTGAACACCTGTTCCAACCGGTCGGAGTCTCCCACAATCAGGCAGGGTTCTTCTTCCTTCAAATCGACACCAAGGTGAATCTGCCGTTCATGAGCGAGAGTCTGGAACTTGCGCCCGATCCATTTGACGACATTTGTCAAATCAATCTCCGAAGCGTGCAGTTCGAATTGCCCCGCTTCCAACTGGGCCAAATCGAGCAGGTCGTTGACGAGACGCTTCATCCGGTTCGTTTCATCGAGAATGATTTGCGTAAGTTCCCGCCGCTGCTCCGGATCGTCGCCAAACTCATCCAGCAGCGCTTCGCCGTAACCTTGCATCATCGCAAGCGGCGTCCGCAATTCGTGGGACACGCTGGCAACAAAATCCTTGCGCATCCGGTCAAGGGTGCGTTCCTCCGTCACATCCCGGAACACCGCGACGACGCCCCTGACCGCACCGCCGTCCGGTTCGTACAACGGGGTCATCGTCAACGCAATGTAACGCCCCTGCCAGTTAAGTTCCGCAACTTTCGTTTCCGGTTTTTCCAGCACGAGATTTTTCAAATCGTTCAATTCCTTTGGCAGGCGGTCCTCCAGCGGTTGTCCGGTCTCTTCCAACAACAAGGAGCGCAGCCACTTTCTTGCCGGCTGGTTGGCAAGCGTCACCCTGCCTTCCAAATCGGCAGACACCACGCCCGATGTCATCGAGAGCAAAATGCCAGACAACTGTTCTTTTTCCTTCGACAAATTATCGATCGTATCCGTCAAACTTTCGGCCAAGAAGTTCAGAGTATGGCCCAAACGGCCGACTTCGTCCCCGGTCACGACGTTGACTTTCCCGTGAAAGTCGCCCTTCGCCATCTGTTCGGCGACCTTTGTCATTTGGATCACCGGCCGCGAAAGATTCTTCGACACCACAAAGGACAGACCGGTAGTTAGGATAATCGCGATCCCGGCCGCAAAGAAAATCAAGTTCCGGATCTGCTCGATCGCCGTCTCAATGACAGTAACGGGCTGGTGGATCAGCAGCAAGGCGCGAATCCGGCCTTGATCCTGAATCGGATGCAGCACCCAGGCGCTGTTGGTGTCGGAACGAAAATCGCCAAACCCGGGAGTCGTCCCGCGCCGCAAAACCTGTTCGCCCGCCATCATTTTTTGCTTGATGTCCAGCGGCAACGTGTCCAGAAAATTTGAGTCCTGGTTTGAAAAAAGGGGGCCGATGATTTCCATGCGGCTGTTGGATTCATTCAACAGTTCTTCCGCGATCGTCATGGCCAATGTGGAGTCAGGCTGCCGCACCAAAATGCTGCTGATGTAGGCCGCTCTGTTGCGAAGCTCGGTTTCCTGCGCAGAATAAAAATAAGTGTCAAACAACTGCTCCAAAAAAACGGCCAGCACCGACAGGACAAAAACGACCAGAACGATGATCGTCAGCCAGAGTTTGACGACGACGCTGTTGCGAATCACTCGCGCACCTCGAATTTGTAGCCGACGCCCCAGACCGTAACGATCATATCCGCAACCTTTTCCGAATGACGTCCCAGCTTTTCCCGCAACCGTTTCACGTGGGTATCGACAGTGCGCTGGTCGCCGAAGAATTGGTAGTTCCAGACGTCGCGCAACAATTCTTCACGGGAAAACACTTTGTCCGGCCGTTGCATCAGATAACAGAGCAATTCGTATTCTTTCGGGGTCAGGGCAACCTCTTCCTCCCCGACTTGCACCTTGCGCGAGTCCATGTTGACGGTCAACCCATTGATCGAAAGAATCTGGCCAACGTCCTGGTGGACCGGATCGCTCTTCGTTTGGGTGCGCTTGAGCAAAGCTTTAACGCGCATCACAAGTTCACGCGGTGAGAAAGGTTTTACGACATAATCGTCAGCTCCCAGCTCAAACCCGTGAATACGGCTGGATTCGTCCCCGGCGGCGGTCAGCATGATCACGGGAATTTCGCTTTTTTTCCGTATTTCTTCACAAACTTTACGGCCGTCCATTCCCGGGAGCATCAAATCCAAAATGATCAGATCGTACGCATTGCTGAGCGCTTTATCCAGCGCTTCCTTTCCGTCTTCCGCCTCATCGACTTCAAACGCGTTGCGTTCAAGATACATCCGGACCAGCTTGCGAATCCGTTCCTCATCATCCACAACCAAGATACGAACAACGTTTTCCATACTTCTCCCTCCGAATCAGCCGGTTAAAATGAAAGCGTCCCGCTTCATGCGTCCGTAACCGGGCAAACCAGTTAAGCGTACGCATGAAGGCCGACAATCAGGAAATTGACTCCGACCAACAGGAACAAAATAACGACAAATCCTGCCACCGCCATCCAGGAAGCCCGCTCTCCTTCCCATCCGCGCGACAGGCGCAGATGCAGATAAGCTGTATAATAAAGCCATGTCACCAAAGCCCAGGTCTCCTTGGGGTCCCAGGACCAGTAGGAGCCCCAGGCTTCCTGCGCCCAGATCATGGCAAACACCAAAGCCCCCAGGGTGAAAATCGGATACCCGATCGCCACCGCCCGGTAAGACAGTTCATCCAGAGCAGCCGCGTCCAATCCCTGCACCCATTGGGAAACGGTTGCAACCAAAGGTTTGCGGCGGTTCAACAGACGCAGCAGCCAATACAAAATCAAAGACGCAAGCAGCGTCCACAGCAAGGTGTTAGACTTGACGGCAGCTTTGGCTCCCGTCATCCAGCTTGGAACGTTAAACAGCGGTTCCGGAATGCCAAAGAAGCTTCCGAGCGAGCCGACCTCCGTGCCAGTGGGTCCAATCAGCGGCGGCAGTTTGTAGACGAGGCCGGTGACCGGTTCCACAATGCGGTAGTTCTGAAGTTTAAAAGCTAATGAGACGGTTACGAAACCGACCATCGCAAGAAACAAAAACAGGACAAATTCCAGCGCCTTGCTCCTTCGGTCCCATCTACTCAAGTCGGTGACCACCAACAAGTGCATCAGCGCCGCCGCAAAAGCGATCGTCAGCACCCCTTCGCCAATCGCCGCCGTTGTCACATGGATATACAGCCAATAACTTTTTAAGGCCGGAATCAGTGCCATGGATACGTCCGGAAACACATTCGCGTATCCCAAAACTGCAAGCGCGGTCGGCGCGGCGAACGCACCGAGTATCGGAAATTTGTAAAATGCGCTGATCACGACAAATGCGAGCATAATGCACCAGGCCCAGAAACTCATGTACTCATACATGTTGGATGTGGGAGAATGGCCCTGGCCGATCCATCGGGTGACAAAGCCCGCCAATTGCACGATTACGGAAAAAACCGACGCGATATATCCCCAACGGGTCCAGACATTCGATGACGCTTCCCCGTTCTTGATCTTGATTTTCTTGCCCGTCACCCCGGTAATGTACAAAACCGAGGCGATCAGGTAGCCAAAGAATGCGGCCCAATAGAACCACGCGGATATTTCAAGATACATCAATCATTCCCTCCTTGCCGAATACGGATTTCCTGCTGCCAGCCGAGGGAGCGGAGAACGCGTTCCATTTCTTTCCGCATCCCGTACCAATTCTTGCTGGTATGGACTCCGATGTGCAATACGCCGTCACGGATTTGGCACCAGACGCGCCGGTGCCGGAAGTAAAACACCAGAACAAGCCCCACCAGAACCACGACGCAGCCGCCGTAAACGATCGGAATCCCGTTGTCTTTCTGTACGCGGAGTCCGGTTGTTTGAATCATTTTGCCGCCGACAAGCGACAGGTCAAAATTTGTGTTTTGCTCGATGTTCAATTGCTGCAAAACAAAGAAAAACTGCGGACCCGGCTTCTTGACATCCGGCCCTTCCACCTGAACCAAAAAAACGGGATTGTTCGGACCGGTCGATCGGGTGGCCGGCTGCCCGTTTATCATGTCAAAATCGGGAAAATAATCTAAAACGCGAACGGTGTATGGCCCGACTTTATATTCGGTTTGTACGTTGGAAACGTCTATTTGAAACGTGCCCAATGGATTGCCCGTGCTTTTTTCCGTCAGTTGGACATCGATGAGTTTGATCGAAGGCGGCAAATAATTCGCTTGGAACAACATCGTTCCTTTGTATTTCAACGGGTGGTTGACAATGATCTTCCCACGCATTACTTCCTGGCCATTGTCAATGATGACCGCCTCCGTTTCAAAATGTTTCGGCCGCCCGTCTTCGTAAAACTCCACTTTAAAATGATCGTTGCGGACCGAAAAGTCGGAACCGGGCACTTTAACCGTCTGCCCTTCCTCGATCCAGATGTTTTTCGATACGTACCATCCCGGAATCAGCCGGGACAACGCGCCAAGAATAATTATGATCAGACCAATATGCAGAATGTAGGCCCCGAACCGCGAGATTCTCATTTTTTCCGCGAAAAAAGCCGATCCTTCCCGCCGGACTTTGTATCTTCTCCTGGCCAGTTCTTCCGCCAAGCGGTCCGCGGCGGCTTTATCCGCCCCGTCTACGGCGAGATATATTCTTTTCCGCTGGACAACGGAAAGCGCCGGTTTCACTTCCTGCCGCTGCAAAGACTTGTACAGCGGAACCACCCGTTCCAGGGAACAGATCACCAATGACACGCCAAGCGCCAACAATAGCGTGACAAACCACCAGGACGTGTACATATGGGAAAAACCCAGTTTGTAGTAGATTTCCCCAAACCTGCCGTAGGTCTGCGGGTAAAAGACCGCCGGGTTCGGTGAAGAAATAAAATCCTCCTGCGGAAGCACAGTTCCGATAACGGCTGATAAAGCAATCAAAACAATGATGACAATCGCCACTTTTACGGAGGCGAAGAAATCCCATAGCCACTCAAAAACAGAACGGCGCCTTTTGTTGGCCGCCACTGGATTCATTATGCATCATTCCCTTATGGTTGTGCGAGCAACGTCTGAATTTTTTTGGATATGAACTCTTCCGTCATCTGACCTTCAAACACCTGTTGAATGACACCGTTTTTGTCGATGAAAAAAGAGGTTGGAATCGGACCGACTTTGTACAGGTTCAGCGTGACATCCCGCGCGGTATCCAAAACCATCGGAAACGTAATCCCGTACCGATCCGTAAAGCCTTTTGCCGTCACTTTGTTTTCCCCGATATTGACCCCCAGAACGACAAACCCTTTGTCTTTGAATTTGTCGTAGGCCGCCTGCAAGGCCGGCATTTCCTTGCGGCAGGGTTCGCACCACGTCCCCCAGAAGTTCAACAGCACGGCTTTTCCTTGTAAGTCGTGCAAAGACAGCCGATTCCCGTTCAGATCCGCAAGGGTGAAATCCGGTGCGGCTTGTCCGGCCGAAACTCCCGTTTTGTCGGATTTCGTAAAATTGATGAGCGCGAAAACAATGCCGACGACCGCGAGAAGCAACACTCCCACAGTAATCGACCTGCCGATTCTGCTTTGGACCGCCACGTATGGAACACCTCAGCCAAATTGTGTACTTGTTGAATGATCCGTACTTTAAATTCATTATAGCGTACCTGTCGGGTCAAGGTTGAACCGACTCGGTGAATTTTTTGTGAAAAAAGGTTCATCACAAACCGCTACTCTTTCTGTATCCCCGCAATCTGATAGAGTTTTTGAACTTCCTGTTCGGACAATGTCCGCCAAGCGCCCGGCCGCAGAGCCCCCAACGTCAGAAACGCGAGTTGCACCCTTTTCAACCGGAGAACGGGATGTCCGACCGTTTCGCACATGCGGCGGACCTGTCGGTTCCGCCCCTCATGAATGGTGATGTCAAACAGGGAAATCTGCGGCGTGCGCTTCAAAAGCTTCACTTTGGCGGGAGCTGTCACGCCGTCTTCCAACAGGACCCCTTTTTCCAAGCGTTTCAACGCTTCGTCGGAGATTTCGCCTTTAACCTCCACGCGATACCTCTTGTCCACTTCATGCCGGGGATGCATAAGGCCGTTAGCCAAAACCCCGTCGTTTGTCAGCAGCAGCAGGCCGCTCGTGTTCATGTCCAATCTGCCGACAGGAAAAACGCGCTCCTCGGCTTTCACCAGATCGATCACCGCTTTGCGTCCTTGCGGATCGGAAGCGGTGGTTACCACTCCGACCGGCTTGTGCAGCAGGATGTAAACCGGCGATTGTTTTCGGACCGGATTTCCTTCCACCAAAACGAGGTCCCGGCCGGGATCGACTTTGGTGCCGAGTTCCCGCACCACCGTCCCGTTAACTGTGACTTTCCCCGCCACGATCAATTCTTCACACTTGCGGCGCGATGCGATTCCCGCTTGTGCGAGCACCTTTTGCAAACGTTCCACGCTTTCACCGTCTTTGCCCCATGATTCACTTCTCATTATACGGCAAAAAGCCAATACACTGCCAATACCGAAAAAAACGCGGCCGCCAGATCGGACAAAAGGCCGACTTTTACCGCATATCTGGCGTTCCGGATGCCGACGGAACCAAAGTAAACGGTCAGCACGTACAGAGTCGTGTCGCTCGACCCTTGCAGAACCGATGCGATCCGGCCGAGCATAGAATCAGGCCCATAGGTCTGAAAGATATCGTTCATTACCGCCAGCGACCCCGTTCCCGATACCGGCCGCAGCAGGGCCATCGGCACGATTTCGGGCGGAATGCCGAGCCGCTCGAAGAGTGGACGCATCCAGTTCAGCATCAGATCGAGCGCTCCCGACTCACGAAACACCGATACAGCCACCATCATGGCGACCAGATGCGGAATCAGTCTGACGGCTGTGGGGAAGCCTTCCTTCGCCCCTTCGACAAACGTTTCGTAGACCGGAACCTTGCGGAAATGGCCGATGACAACGATGGCAGCGATGACAACCGGCAGTATCCATTGCGACAAGGCATTCACCCATTCCATCAGGGAGTCCTCCTCTTGCACCGGTCATAAGCGCGAAACAGCCGATCGAGTATGACGGCGACTGTGGTGCCCAGAAAAGTGGCGAGGATCGTGGCTCCGACAATTTCCGTCGGATTGGCGGACCCGTACTGCATCCGGTAGCCGATAACCGTCGCCGGAATGATGGTCAGACTGGCAGTGTTTATGGCAAGCAGCGTACACATCGCATCGCTGGCCCGGTTGGGGTCGGGATTCAATTGTTGCAGTTCCCGCATCGCTTTCAGTCCCAAAGGAGTCGCCGCGTTCCCCAACCCCAAAATGTTGGCGCTCATATTGGCCAATATGGAGCCCATTGCGGGATGGTGTTGCGGAACCGACGGAAACAACAGACGGGCCAGCGGGCGCAGGGCCTTCGCCAGCAACTGCACCAATCCGGCCTCTTCCGCAATTTTCATGAGACCCAACCAAAACACCAGAATGCTGATCAATCCGAGACAAAGCGAAACTCCGTTTTCCGCGCCTTTTAAAACTCCCCTTGTGACGCCGTCGACATTGCCTGTTGCAAAGCCGACGGCAATGCCCGTTATGAGGAGGCCCATCCAGATCCCGTTGATCATGTGCGACGCACCCCTTTTTTATTTGGTGAACAGCCCTTTCAAAAACCGTTTCAAATCGGCCAGTAAACCGGTCGCGTCAATCGTTGTCCTTGCAACGAGATCCACGGTCCCAACCTTTTGGCCGTTAAAATACACGGTCATCTCCCCGACTTTTTCCCCTTCCCGGACCGGGGCTTTCAACTGTTCGGGCAATTCGATTTCTTTCCGCAAAAGTTCCTGCTCTTCCGCACGAACCGGATATCCGAAGGATGTTTTCGCGATGATTTCCGCCGTTTCCGCGGTTCCTTTCTTGACGGGAAGAGTCCCCACCGTTTCCTTTTCTTTCACCCCTGCCGCATATTGGTATTTGGTGAATCCGTAATCGAGCAGTCTGGCGGAATCGTCCCAATCCCTTCCGTCATTTAACACAATCACCGCCAACTGCCGTCCGTCCCGGGTCGCGCTCGACGCAAGACAGCGCCCGGCGGCTTCCGTATAGCCCGTCTTCACACCGTCGGCTCCCTCGTACCGGTACAACATTTTGTTTTTGTTGCGCATCACCCGGTCCCACTCTTTACCTTCCCAAGGAATCCGCTTGATTTTCGTCCTGACCACTTCGGCAAAAATCGGATTGCGAAGCGCATACGCCGTCAGGACCGCCAGATCGTGGGCGGTCGAATAGTGGCCTTCCGCATCTAGCCCGTGGGGATTTGCAAAATGTGTGCCGGTCAGCCCGAGCTCCCTGACTTTTGCGTTCATCATATCGACGAATTTCTGCGCCGAACCGCCGCCGACATGTTCCGCGATCGCGGTTGCCGCGTCATTTCCCGAACGAAGCATGATCGCATACACCAAATCGATCAACTTTTGTTTTTCGCCAAGGCTTAAATAAATCGATGAACCTTCCACCCCGTAGGCGTTTTTTGAAGTTGTAACGGTTTCCTCCAGTTTTCCCGATTCGATCGCCACAATCGCGGTGACGATTTTGGTAAGACTTGCGATTCGCATTCGTTTGTTCATGTCTTTTCCGTACAAGATACGGCCGGATTGCACATCGATCAGAGTCGCGGACTCGGCGGAAATTGCCACTTCATCGCGGAACCGCTCCGGGTTCCACGCCTCCCGGCCGAAAGCCTGCAGCGGAATCGACAGGAACAGGATCACAGCCAGACCGAAAACCAACCACCGACGCTGTTTCATGACGACCTCCTACAGGGGAATTTCATCAAAGATATATGCAAGTCCGTCTGCAAATAGGACAAACAAAAACCACCCGAGCTGCGGGTGGCTTCTGGTTCCGTCCGATTTCACCGTATGTCCGGCGAAGATTCCGGGGTCTGCGTGGTTGCCGTCGTTATGATTTTGGATGTCCGCTGTTGCTGATTCCCTTTTTTGCCCGTTATGGATTGAATCTTTTCGAGTACGGAGGGAGCCATGTCGATCAGCCGTTCATACAGTTGGTTGGGCGCCTCGGACGAAAGCAGTTTGACTTGACCGTTGCTGACGACCAAAAAGCCGACGGGCGTGATGGACACTCCACCGCCCGCACCGCCGCCAAACGGCAAAGAATTTTCGCCGCCTCCGTCCATCTCGAATTCGCTGCCGCCGGCCGCAAATCCGAACCCGACTTTGGAAATCGGGAGAATGACACTGCCATCCGGCGTTTCCACCGCATCCCCAATGATTGTATTGACATCAACCATTTCCTTGATATTCTCCATCGCCGTCTGCATCAAACCTTGGATCGGATGATCCGCCATGATTGTTTTCCCTCCCTCAGCATATAGATGCCCATTTGAATGCCTGCCAGAATAGCCTGCCCGACCCAAAAACGGATTATGCAGTCGAAGCGGCTTCGCAGCAGCATCTCTGCATAGTGCGGTTGCACAGCCAGATCGGGTTTGACGCGAACCGAGAAAAAACGGGAGAGCCATCCGACCGCAATTCCCTTGACTGACCAGACCAGTCCAGAGGCGGTTCCGGTTAACGCGGCATCCCCCGCGCCAAGTTCCGTATGCCAGTTCATTTTGGTAATCCGGAAAGCTTTTGTCGCTTTTCCGACATGTTGATGAAACCGGTGAAGTTTTTCGGTTAACTTCCTTTCGATTCGCATTGCCCACCGGATTTTTTGAACAGCAATGGTGATCGGCGGCCGGCGGTTTTTCGCTTTGCCCCCGGTCCCGCTCTCCGCTTGCGCCACCACTTTGGCTGTTTTATTGGTTTTGGAGAGCATCAGGTCGACAGCAGGGATTTCCAACGTATATTTGACGAGGCCGAATAAGGTCCGCACCTGCAGCCACAGGTGATCCGCTTCGCCGTCTCTTATGTACCGGATCTGCACTTCAACCGGCAGGAGGCACATGGGCAGAACAAGTCCGGTCAAACCTAAAAGAACCGCCCATCCCCAGCCCATGCAGGTCCCTCCTCTTCCAAGATTCACCTGTTAAGTTTCCCTAACGGCACCTGGAACATACCGGTCGACAGACATTCAAATGTTCATTCCGGCTGGCGGTCGTCCCTGCCCCCACCACCGTCAAAAATCGAGCGTTGCTCAAACAGCATGCGTTCTTCTTCGTCAAGCGCCTCCTGCGGGAGGAAGGCCGGGGCTGGCGGCAGCTCGGACAAGTCCCGCAGCCCGAAACATTCCAGAAACTCCTTGGTGGTCCCATACAAAATCGGTCTGCCGGGCCCTTCCGCCCGCCCCACTTCCGCAATCAGTTTTTTCGCAAGCAAGGTGTTGATTGCTTTTTCGCTTTTAACCCCGCGAATTTCTTCCACATCAGCGCGGGTGATCGGCTGTTTGTAGGCGATAATCGCCAACGTCTCGAGCGCCGCCTGCGACAGCGAGGAATGTTGGGGCTGACAGGCCATTTTTTCAAAATACGGGGCATGTTCCGGCAGCGTCGTCATTTGGAACATCCCGGCCACCTCAACAATTTGCAGACCGCGGCCTTCTCTGCGATAATCCGCCGCAAGGTCGTGGCACAAATCGGCCGCCTCCTCCGGGTCGGTTCCGATGATTTCCGCAATCTGCTTGGCCGCAAGCCCCTCGCTGCCCGCCATGAACAGCAGGCCTTCAATGATCGATTTCACTTCTTTGTAGTCCATAAACAGATTCACCATTCCACCGTCACCGCCACTTACAACGCAAGTTGAAGCTCAATGTCGGAAAACAATCGATCCTGGGCGCAACGAATTTTGCGGTTTTTGATCAATTCCAGAATTGCGAGAAACGTGACCACAATTTCGGCCCGGCGCCGACACCGGGACAGAAGGGAAGCGAAGGAGGCTTGTCCTTGATTGGCATGAAGGAATTCGAGGATCTCCTGAATTCGGTCTTTGACGGAAACTTCATCCCGGTGTACGTGGGCGACTTCATCTTGCCCGTCCGCCTTCGCCAAGGCGGACCGGAAGGCGTCCAGCAAGTCGTAAAGCGAGACCCCACGTACCGGATTCGCCTCCGCATCCGGCATGAAAGCGCTTAGATCCCCGGGAGGGCGGGTATAGACGCTGTTGCGGCGAGTTTCCCGCAACTGCAATTCATACGCAAGCTGTTTGAATTTCTTGTATTCAAGCAGCCGTTCCATCAGCAGTTGACGCGGATCCTCGCCCTCGTCCACCGGGTCGAACACATCGTCAAGCGAGAGCGGCTCGGGTTTGGGCAACAACATGTTGCTTTTGATCGCCAGCAAGGTGGCGGCCATAACGAGAAATTCCGAAGCGACATCGAGCTGCAACTCCTGCATGGCGTGAATATGGGACAGATACTGGTCGGTAATCTCCGCCACAGGGATGTTGTGAATATCCATCTCGTTTTTTTCCACCAGGTGCAAAAGCAAATCCAGAGGCCCTTCAAACGAATTCAAACGGATCAAATATTCCGTGCCCATGCGAGGTCACCTATGCCAACAAGTTCAGGATTGTCACGATCGGCCCGCCAATGATGCTCCACAAAATTGGACGACCGTTAAAAGGCAGAAACACGAGCAACAGCAGGATAAAAGGGCCGTACGTTTCCATCTTGTAAAAGAAACCCAACTGCCGCATCGGAACGAGCGAACGAACGACCTTCTCACCATCCAGGGGAAAGATCGGAAGCAAGTTGAACACAAACAGCAGGACGTTGATGTAGATAACCGCCCACACCACCGGCGAGTCCATCGTCACATAGGGCACCAGGCCGGATTTTGCAATCAGGGAAAACAAAATGGCAAGCAAGAGATTTGCGATCGGGCCGGCAATCGCGACTTTCAGCATCCCCATCCGGCGATTGCCGCGAAACATCGAAGGGTTTGTCACGACAGGTTTCGCCCATCCGAATCCGGCCAGCACGATCAGGAGAAATCCCAACCAGTCGATGTGGACAAGCGGGTTCAAGGTGAGACGGCCGTCCCGTTCCGGCGTCGGGTCCCCCAACCGGTGGGCGACCCACGCGTGGGCGAACTCATGCACGGGAGCGGCGATCAGAAAAGCGATCGCAAAATATAAAATACGTTCAAACCCCAGATGAAACATACGGTTTCTCCTCTCACGCCACAAAAGGCTGGCACAATTATAGCACAGACAGGCAAACGCCAACAACGACACGCGAACCATGGGTCCAAATTCCGTTGCTCCTAGTCTTGGTACACGGACACGTCCGCAACCGGAATCGGCCGCGTATAGATCCGCTTCAGCAATCTCCGCAATTCCGGGTCGGTTCGGGCATGTGAAGGGATTTCGCGAGACGGCGATTTGCGGGCGATCAGCAAAATATTTTGTTCCATGAATGTCCAGCGCGACACCGGGAGCACCCGCACATCCGGGAACACCCGGTTCACCGTTTTGTATAGGGTTCGGAACGATGTATTGTTGGAGCCGCTCACCGCACCGATTACATTCACGATCAACACCCCGTTTTCCTCCAGCACGTTCGAAAGGGAGGCAAAACATTCCACCGACCGCATCGACCTCGGAATGGAATAAGAGTCGAAAGCGTCCAGAAAGACGAGATCAAAGCGTTGATCCGTCGACTCCAGAAACGCTCGCCCGTGCATCGAATACAGCCGGGTCCGTTCATCGCACGGACAATCGAAGAATTCAACAGCCGCCTGCAGGACGTCCGTATCGATATCGACTCCCGCAATTTCAGCATGGGGGTGGCGGCGGCGGATGGTCTGGATGGCGGTTCCGGTGCCGACCCCCAACGCCAGAAAAGAGCGGACTTCCGGCAGCCATGCGCGGTATATAAGAAAAAAACGCTGGTACGGGAACAGCAGCCGTTCCTTGTTCCGCATATCCAGCGCCCCTTGCCAGCTTTCGCTGGCGAAGCGCATATACCGGACGGGCCCCTTTTCGCACACGTAGACCGTCTGGTAAGGCGTTCGTTTTTTCCATACGAGTTTGGTTCTTTGAAACAGGGTTAAAGGGAACCGCATGGTCAAGACCTCGCTTCGTTTTCGTGCAGGCGCTCTGGCTTCGGAAACAGCGCCATAATGGCAACCGTCGCAATCGCGATGCCGCCAATCCAGACATAAACCGAATGCAGCCCCGCATAGAGCGCATTGATCAATGCCGCATAAACGGCCGGATCCAATCCGGAACCCCCTTCTTTCAGCAGATTGTTGGCGGTCTGCAGCGGATCCGCCAGCCCACCGGCCGGTCCCCCTTGGATCTCGTCAAGCATGCGGAGGTTTAAAACCGCTCCCATGATTGCAACCCCGATCGTCGATCCCAACGAACGGATGAACTGGTTTGTGGCCGTTGCGATTCCCCGCCGGTTCCAATCCACTTCGCTCTGGACCGCAACCGTGAAAGCCAGCGTGGACATTCCAAGGCCAATGCCCATGATCGCCATGACCGCCATGGCAAAAACGCGCCCGGCAGCGGGGGACAAAACGCCGAGCAACACGGAGCCTGCCGCAATGAACGCCACGCCCAAAAACGCAAGTCGCCAAAAGCCCCAGGCGACAAGATTGCGGCCGCCGTAAATGCTGCCGATCATCCAGGCGACGGACATCGGCGTCAACGTAAAGCCGGCTTCCGTCGCCGATCTGCCCAGCACCCCTTGCACAAAGAGCGGTATGTAACTGGTCACGCCCATAAGCACTGCCCCGATCAAAAAAGAGGTGCCGTTTGATACGGCAATCACCCGGTTTTTGAACAGGTCGAGCGGAACAATCGGCTCCTTCGCCTTGCGTTCCAAAAACAAAAACGCAATCACACCGGCCAGGGCAACCGCAAACAAAGACAAAGTGGCCGGATGTGTCCAAGACCATTTTCCGCCTTGCAAAAGCGCCAACAACAAACAAGTCATCGAAAGGGTCAGCACGCCGGCGCCCCCATAATCGATCGCATGTCGTTTTTTCGCAATGCGTTCATGCAGGGAGAACCAGAGGATGAGGATTCCCAAGAGTCCGATCGGCAAGTTGAGCCAGAACACCCAGGGCCATGACAGAAAGTCGATGATCATGCCGCCCAACGCGGGGCCGACAATCGCCGCGACACCCCAAACGGCCGAAAAAAATCCCTGTACGCGCCCGCGCTCCTCAACCGTAAAAATGTCGCCGATAATGGTGGTGGCAATCGCCATGATCGCCCCCGCACCAAGCCCCTGAATCGTTCGCCCGGCCACAAGCATCGGCATGGAGCCGGCCATGCCGCAAAACACGGAACCTGCCAAAAAGATGGCGGCTCCGATCGTAAACATGATCTTTCGCCCGAAAAGGTCCGCCAGTTTTCCGTAGATCGGAGTGGAAACGGCCGATGTTAACAGGTAGGCGGAAAACACCCAACTGATTAACGACAAACCGCCCAGTTTGCCGACGATTGTCGGCATCGCCGTGCCGACGATCGTCACGTCGATCGCCGCGAGAAAATTGGTCAGCATGACGGCGACTACTACCGCTTTCCGGTTCGTGCGCACTTAGCCCTCAATCGCTTTCGTCAAGTTTGCCATCTCGATGGCGGTGACGGCCGCTTCCCAACCTTTGTTGCCCGCTTTGGTGCCGGCCCGCTCAATCGCTTGCTCGATCGTGTCGGTGGTCAGCACCCCGAAAATCGTGGGGACGCCGGTGTTTAAAGAGATTGCCGCCACGCCTTTAGCAGTTTCCGCCGCTACATAATCAAAATGGGGAGTGGATCCCCGGATCACCGCTCCCAAAGTGATGACCGCGTCGTAGTTTCCGCTTGCCGCCATTTTTTGCGCGACCAGCGGGATTTCAAAGGCGCCGGGAACCCAGGCGACGGAAACGGATTCCTCGTCGACGCCGTGCCGCTTCAAGGCATCAAGGGCACCCGAGAGCAGCTTCGACGAGATGAATTCATTGAAACGTCCGACCACAATTCCGATTTTTAATCCGGTGCCAATCAGATTTCCTTCGAAGATGCGAGCCATTTCGATTCCTCCTCAAATTCGCGTCAAATGTTCAGCATATGCCCCAGCTTTTTTTGTTTTGCGTTGAGATACTTGATGTTGGACTCGTTCGGCTCCATTTGCAGCGGAATCCGCTCGACAATGGTCAAGCCGTATCCTTCCAGCCCTTTGATTTTTCTGGGGTTGTTGGTGAGCAGCCGGATTTTTTTCACTCCGAGATCGAGTAAAATCTGGGCGCCAATCCCGTAATCCCGCAGATCGGCAGGGAATCCCAGCTTTTCGTTGGCTTCCACCGTATCGTAACCGTGTTCCTGCAATTCATATGCCCGAATTTTATTGACCAGACCTATGCCGCGGCCTTCCTGACGCATGTAAAGCAGTACGCCGGAGCCGTTTTCTTCGATCTGCCGCAGCGCCGCGTGCAGCTGCGGACCGCAATCGCAGCGGTAGGACCCGAATACGTCCCCCGTCATGCACTCCGAATGCACCCGGACCATCACCGGTTGGGAGGAGTCAATCTCTCCCTTCACCAAAGCGATATGCTCTTTGTCGTCAACGGAATTGGTATACACCACCGCTTGAAAATCGCCGTATTCCGTCGGCAGGTGAGCCAATGCCGCCCTTTGCACCAATACCTCCCGCGATTTGCGGTAGCGGATCAACTCCTCAATCGTGATCATTTTCAGGCCGTGCCGTTTGGCGATCTCCGCCAAATCCGGCACGCGAGCCATCGTTCCGTCCGGCTTCAGCACCTCGCAGATTACGCCGGCAGGATAAGAGCCGCAAAGTTTCGCCAGATCCACCGCCGCTTCCGTATGCCCCGCCCGTCGCAAAACTCCCCCTTCCCGGGCAATCAACGGAAAAATGTGACCGGGGCGCTTGAAGTCGTCCGCTTTCCTGTTCTTGTCAATCAGCGCGGCAACAGTAACCGCCCGCTCAAAAGCGGAGATGCCCGTTGTGGTGCCTTCCTTTGCGTCAACGGAGACTGTGAAGGCCGTTCCGTGCAGATCCGTATTTTTATTGACCATCGGCTGCAGATCGAGTTCTTTTGCCCGCTTCTCCGTGATCGGTACGCAGACGAGCCCGCGGCCGTGGGTGATCATAAAATTGATGACTTCCGGCGTCGCTTTTTCGGCGAGGGCGACAAAATCCCCTTCGTTTTCCCTGTCCTCGTCGTCTACGACAATGATGACTTTGCCGGCTTTCAAGTCCGCCAAGGCTTCTTCAATCGAATGAAACATCCCGTTTCCCTCCTCCTGAAAGTCTAGTCGGCAAATCCGTGTTCTTTAAGAAAATCGACAGTCAGCGCCGGCTTTTCCCTTTCCGTGCCCGGCTGTTTCTGCGAACCGAATCTCAGTTCCAATAAATGCTCAACATATTTTCCGATCAAGTCGCATTCCAAATTCACGAGGTCCCCGATCCGTTTTCCGCCAAGATTGGTGACTTCCGCCGTGTGCGGAATGACCGACACGCGAAAACTGTCTTGTTCGCGATCCATGACAGTCAGCGATATGCCGTCCATCGTAATCGACCCCTTCGGGACGATATACTTGATGATGTCCGGGGCCGCCGCGACGCGGATCAACCGGGCGTTATCCTCGCGACTGATCGAGACGATCTGCCCGACACCGTCGATATGTCCGGAAACGATGTGTCCCCCGAACCGTCCACCCATCCGCATCGCCCTCTCCAAATTGACGGGACTTCCCGGCTGCAGGGTGCGAAGCGCCGTTTTTCGCATGGTCTCGGGCACGACATCCGCTTCAAATCCGCTTTCGCTAAACTTAGTAACTGTCAAGCACACGCCGTTTACCGCAATCGAGTCACCCAGTTTCACATCGCTTACCACTTTTGACGCAAGAATGTGCAACCGGACGGCATTCCCAGCGGGACGGATCGCTGCCACACGCCCGACTTCTTCGATGATACCGGTAAACATCGACTCATCCCCTCTCCGTCCAAACCGGATAACCGGTAATCGCCAAATCCTTTCCGAAGGTTTCCACATTGATATTCTGCAGTTCAATCGCATCCGACATTCTGGAAAATCCTCGTCCCGCCACCGGTGTCGGCCCCGTTCCGCCAATGAGCTTTGGCGCCACAAACATCGTCAGTTTGTCGATCAAGCCCGCTTCCAGAAACGATCCGTGGATCTCGGCGCCGCCTTCGACCAGCAACAGCGTAATTTGCCGTTTATAAAGCTCAGACAACAATTGGCGCAAATCCACTTTGCCGCCTGCCAGACCGACTTGCAAAATCTCGACTCCCCTTTCCCGCAGCCGGTCCCTCTTTGCCGGATCGGCTCCGGGACCGCAGGCAATGATCGTCGGAGCTTCCCCATTCAATACCTCGGCCGACTCCGGAACCCGCAACCGGCTGTCAAGCACTACCCGGACCGGGTTGCGCCCTCCCTCGGGCAAACGGGTTGTCAATTTCGGATCGTCGGCCAATACGGTCCCGATTCCAACCAGAATCGCATCCGCTTGATCGCGAAACCGGTGCACTTGGGCTCTCGCCGTTTCACCCGTGATCCAACGGCTGTCGCCTGTCGCCGCAGCGATTTTCCCGTCCAAGGTCATCGCCGCTTTCATCCACACAAACGGCCGTTGATGAAAGAGCGCCGTCAACCAGACCTCGTTCATGCGCCGTGATTCTTCTGCCAATAACCCGATTTCCACTTCAATGCCCGCCTGCCGGATGCGTTCCGCCCCCCTGCCGGCCACTAGCGGATTGGGGTCGAGCATGGCGATGACAACCCGCGACACGCCGGAGGCAATGACGCTGTCTGTGCAAGGCGGGGTGCGCCCGTGGTGGTTGCAGGGTTCCAACGTCACATAAAGCGTTCCGCCTCTCGCCAAACCACCGGCCATCTTCAAAGCGTGCACTTCCGCATGGGGCCCGCCCGCCTTCAGATGAGCTCCGATTCCGACGATACGCCCCTCGTTGACTACGACGGCGCCAACCATCGGATTGGGCCATGTCCGACCGTTCGCAGCCGCTGCCAGTTGCAACGCCAGATGCATGTATTCCTGATCCGTTATGGCAGTTCCCCTCCAAACAACATTTCTACCAAATATCGGGTCCCGTCTTCGCGCGACAACGCTTGACGTCTCGCTTAACGTCCCTTTAACGGGTAAAAAATCAAAGCCCCGAAGAGTCTGCTCTTCAGGGCATAAGCAAACCACCAGATGTACGGCGGCAAATACGGCATGACGTCACACCAAAAAATATGCATAACTCCGTACAAATCCGCGCAAACAAGCATAAAGTGAAACAAGCTTAAAGTGACGTAAGGCGCGGAGTCGTCCATGCCAAAATCGTTCCTTCTCCCATCCGGACTGTACCGTCGGTGTTGGATTCGCACCAAACTCCTGCCTCCCCTCAGCTTTGCCGGGGCGGCTCGTGGACTTAGCAGAAAAAATCTGCATCACCACCGGTCGGGAATTGGCTGGCGCCTCACCCTGCCCTGAAGGATTATTCGGATTTTTTACGAATATGTCTTCAGTATAACGAACAGGTACAAGATCTGTAAAGTCTAATCGGGAAGTGTGCCATCGGGAAGCGGAATTGCAATATCTTCTCAGCCACGATAAAATAAGCATGTCCTGTCAGACAACTTATCATTCTATCGTCCTCTGGAGTGTGTGCCTCATGCTTCGCAAATTGATTGTTTGGATTCTCGCTGTCATCTTGGTCATTACGATGCTGCCCTTGTTCGCTTTTGCGGAGGCTGAGCCTGTAATCCAATCGCCAGGTGCCGTTCTCATGGACATGCAGTCAGGCGAAATCCTTTATGCCAAAAACGAGCACCAGCGTTTCTATCCCGCTTCCATCACCAAAATTATGACCTGCATAATCGCGCTTGAGCGCTCAAAGTTGGACGAGCAGGTGAAAACTTCAAAACTGGCGCGTGAACAAGAGGGAAACCGCGTATATTTGGCGGAAGGCGAATATCAGACGATGGAAAATCTCCTGTACGGGCTGATGCTGAATTCGGGCAACGACGCAGCGGTCGCCATCGCCGAACACATTTCCGGATCGGTCGAAGCGTTTGCCGAACTGATGAATCAAAAAGCGAAGGAAATCGGCGCGAAAGACACTCATTTTGTGAACCCCAACGGACTTCACGACCCGGAGCATTATACAACGCCGTACGACATGGCTCTGATCGGCCGCTATGCAATGCAAAACCCGAAATTCCGCGAAATCGTCAAAACGGAAACGCGTCCCTGGCACGGGAAAGAATGGGAGTCCGTCCTGTATAACATCAATCCGATGCTTTACAATTATGACGGCGCGAACGGGGTGAAAACCGGTTTTACGGACCAGGCCCGGCAAACGATGGTCGTCTCGGCCGCTCGCGGCGACCGCGAATTGATCGGCAGCTTGATGTTTGCCGACACCAAACGGATGATTCGGCTTGATGCCACCGCTTTGCTCGACTACGGATTCAACCATTACGAAACAAAAAAATTCGCAACAAAAGACCAGGTTGTCACGTCCCTCACCTTTGGTGCCGCCAAAACCAACGTCAAGGTCGCATCCGATTGGTACTACACATTCGCCAAAGGGGAGAATCCGAACATCCAAACGCAAGTCAAGTTGAATCCCCCCGCAAAACGCCCGGTTGCCGCCGGGACGACAGTGGGAGTCATGGAATTCGCCGCAAACGGGAAAACTCTCGGAGCGGTACCGTTGGTTACGGAACAAGAGGTTCCTCCGCCGGTCTCCATCTTCGAAAAATTGGCCGATTCGTTCAGCTGGTGGTACTCTCTGATCCCGGCACCGCTTCTCCTGATCGGTTTCGTCTACCGCAGGGCGCGGATTCGTTCCGCCCAGGCAATGCGTGTGCAGAGTTTCCGGGATTACAGCAAGCGAAACTATTCCTGATCATTTCAAACCTGTTTTTTGCCAAGAGACATAAAAAAGTCCCCACAGGGACTTGTCACTGAGCGGGAGCGGGAATGGCACCGCCGAACCTTCCCCTGATAAACCCCCAAAAAGGCACAACAAGCGCCCATAATCCCCGAATTGCTCCCGCCCACCGGAACAGAGTCGAGATTACGCCGATTAAAACACCCATTTTTTCACCCCGTTTCATAATTGCGAACCGCCGGTATGGCATCAACTACTTTCAGGGTATGCAAACAGCAAAACAAAAGCCAGTGGCATCCGCCTACTGCCGACAAAAAAACAAATCCCGCCAACCTCGGTCAGCGGGTCGGTGAAACGATTCGCATCCGTTCCGGAATGAGGTCGTTTTGGATCAGATTCTCCAGCGTTTCGCGTTTCACCACAAGATCGGCTTTGCCGTCTTTTACGAACACGACCGCCGGCCGGGCAATCCGGTTATAATTGCTGGCCATCGCATAGTTGTAAGCGCCGGTACAGGAGACTGCAAGAATATCCCCCGCCTGCGCTTCCGGCAATTGAATGTCCCAAATCAGCATATCGCCGCTCTCACAACTCTTTCCTGCAATGGAAACCGTCTCGACGGCCGGTTCGGTTGCCCGGTTGGCCAACATCGCTTCATATTCGGCCTGGTAAAGAGCCGGCCGGGGATTATCCGTCATCCCGCCGTTGATGGCAACATATTTCCGGACTCCCGGAACGGTCTTGGTGGAACCGATCGTGTACAGCGTCGTGCCGGCAGGCCCCACGATCGAACGTCCCGGTTCGATGATGACTTCCGGATATTGCAACCCGCGCAGGGTGAACTCGGCTTTCACCGCGTCGGCGATCGCCCGGACATACTCCTCGAGAGCCAACGGAGTGTCTCCTTCCCTGTAGCGAATCCCGAATCCGCCGCCAACGTTCAGTTTCGTAAAGGATACGTTTGTTTCCTGGGCAGCCCATTCATACAGATCTGCCAAACGGGAAATGGCAACGGCAAAGCCTTCCGTTTCAAAGATCTGGGAACCAATGTGGGAGTGGAGTCCCGCAAGGCGCACCCCTCTGGTTTCTGCCGCAGCAAGAACCGCTTTTTTTGCTTGTCCGCTTTCCACGTCAAAGCCAAACTTGGAGTCCTGCTGCCCGGTGGAGATATATTCGTGGGTATGCGCTTCCACACCCGGCGTCACACGCAGCAGAATCGTCGCCACTTTGCCCGCCGCCGCAGCCATCTCCCCCAGCAATTCCAATTCGTAAAAATTGTCAACGACGAATTCGCCAATCCCGACTTCCAACGCGTATGCGATTTCTTCCGGCGACTTGTTGTTGCCGTGGAAGTGAATCCGTTCCACCGGAAACCCCGCTTGTACCGCCGTATACAGTTCGCCGCCGGACACGACGTCAAGCGACAGCCCCTCTTCCTCAATCAGTTTGCACATCGCCAATGTGCAAAAAGCTTTGGAAGCATACCCGACCTGATAGCGCAAGCCGCTTTCTTCAAATGCACGCTTGAAAGCCCGGCAGTTTTCCCGTATCAATGCTTCGTCGTAGACGTACAACGGGGTTCCGAAATCCTTTGCCAGTTCCACTGTATCGCAACCGCCTATTTCCAGGTGGCCTTTTTCGTTGATTCGGCTCGTTCCGTGAAGGTACATGAACCGGACTCCTCTCCAAACGCAAAAAGTCAGTCAATTATGACTGACATTATAACACGTTTTTCTTGTATCCGGGAACCCTTTTCGAAATTTCCGGGAAAGCGGGTGCCACAATGGAAGTTCCGAGAAAATGCATTATCCTCCCAATTGGTCTTTAATCGTCTGCAAGATCCGTTTCTCCAAACGCGACACCTGTACCTGGGAGATTCCCAGAACGTCCGCCACTTCCGCCTGCGTCTTGTCCCTGAAAAAACGCAGGAACACGATCAGCCTCTCGCGTTCCGGCAGTTTGACCAGCACGTCATGCAGACTCAGCTTGTCAAACCAGCGTTCCTGCGAATCGTCCGCAATCTGGTCCATGAGATAAATCGGGTCCCCATCGTTTTCAAAAATGGTCTCGTGTATTGAGGTGGGTTGCCGCAAAGCTTCCTGGGCAAACACCACTTCCGCCGGTTCCATCCCCATCACTTCTGCCACTTCGTTAATGTGCGGCTGCCGCCCCAGCTTTTTGGAGAGTTCGTCGCGCACTTTCCGGATTTGGCGGGCGGTTTCCTTTAAAGAGCGCGATATTTTGACGGTGGAGTCATCCCGCAAAAACCTTTGGATCTCGCCAATAATCATCGGAACCGCGTATGTGGAAAACCGCACGTCATAACTCAGGTCAAACTTGTCAATCGCTTTCATTAAGCCGATGCAGCCGATTTGAAACAGATCGTCCGGTTCGTATCCCCGATTCAAGAACCGCTGCACAACCGACCAGACCAGCCTCTGGTTGGACACCACCAGCCGTTCCCGCGCTTCCTCATCGCCCGCCTGACTCTTTGTAATCAGTTCCTTGACCTGTTCATCCGATAACTTGCCGTATGAAGAAGTGTGATTTTTTTCCATGGAAAAACCCCTTAATGCCCCGACACTTGAGCGCTCTTGATGCGTTTGGCGAGACGGACGCGCGTTCCCTTGCCGGGTTCGGACGTGATCTCGACTTCATCCATGAAATTCTCCATGATGGTAAATCCCATGCCTGACCGTTCCAGTTCCGGTTTTGACGTGTACAGCGGTTGGCGGGCCTGTTCGATATCGGGGATGCCATATCCTTGATCTTCAATCACGATCTCGACCTTTTGATCCTCCAGCGTGCAGGCGATGGTGACGATTCCTTCCGTTCCTTCGTAGCCGTGGATGATCGCGTTCGTTACCGCTTCCGATACCACCGTTTTGATCTCCGTCAATTCTTCCATATCCGGATTCAACTGGGAGACAAAAGCCGCCACGGCCACTCTGGCGAAGGACTCGTTTTGCGACAAGCTGACAAACTCGAGCTTCATGCGGTTGCGAGCCATGTTTATCTCTCCCCCATTTCGGCCAGTGCGCGGGTTTCGGTATCATAGACCGGCAAAATCTTGAGAATGCCCGAAAGCTCCAACAGCTTACGCAACGAATCATTGACCGCACAGAGCGACATTTTGCCGCCAAGCTGGGAAATCCGCTTATAGCGGCCCAAAATGACGCCCAACCCGGAACTGTCCATAAACTCCAGACGTTCAAACGAAAAAATCATATTTTTGGACGTGCCGTTGTCCAGTTCCCTGTCAACGCGGTCGCGAACCAGCTCAGCCGTGTGGTGATCGAGTTCGCCGGCCAAACGGACTGCTAGGGTGGTTCCGATTTTCTCCGTTTCGATTTGCAAGCTCATTTTTCTACTCCCCCTGTAAACTCCAAATCTACATGGGTATTCGAGTGGCAGTGAAATTTTTCCTGCAACTCGACAAAACTAGAAATAATTCGATGAAATTTGCCACCACATCTTCGTTTCACCCTTCATGCATTCTAACCGTGTTTGCAGCAAATTAATCAAAATGAAGTCATAAATGATCCACTATGTTTCCCATTTCGGTGGAATACTGTAAGGAAAGAATTTTTCTATTCCCCTGACCGTACAGGAATAGTACAATGAATGGGGTAATGGAACTGGGGGAACGTACCGCATGCAAAAAACCTTGGGCCAAAAGATCAAAGAACTTCGTCTCAGCAAAAACATGACGCAGGGGGAACTCGGCCGCGGCCTCGCCACACCGAGCATGATCAGCCAAATCGAAGCCGACAAAGCGAACCCTTCGCACAGATTGCTGGCACGGCTTGCCGAACGGCTCGGCGTAACGCTGGAGTATTTTCTTGCGGACATCCAAGCCAAGATGGAAAAAAACGGCGCATTCCGGTATGCACGCATGCTGATGGAGGCCGAAAATTACAAAGGGGCGGCCAAACTCTTGAAAGAGTTGCTGGAGAAGCCGATTCCCCATCTGGAAGTCGCCGAGGTTCAATTGAATTTGGCCGAATGCCTGCAAAAACAGGAAAAAATACGGGAAGCGCTCCATCTGTACGAAGAAATCGTCCGCAATTCGCTGAGCCAAGGCGAACCCCTGTATGCGGTCAAGGCATTGCGGGCGATGGGAATGGCAGAATTTGCAAAGGGGAATCCGGTCCTTGCCCATTTTCACTGGAACAAAGCGGTGGAGATCGGACTCAAGGATGTCCGTAACGATCCCGATCTGCTGTCGGGCGTGTTGCTTCTGCTCGCCAACGCGCAACATGAATTGGGAAACTATGCGGACGCGCTGGAATCCCTCAAAAAAGCGCAAAACCTGCTGGCCAATTCCGCCGACCTGCACAAATTGGCAGAGTTGGCCGAACTCTCCGGCAAAGTCTGCAAAAATTTGGGCCTCTTCCAGGAGGCGGCAAAACACGCGGAAGACGCCATCGCAATTTACGAAACCCTCGGTCTGCCCATGCAAACGGTTCGCATGAAAGTTGCGCTGTCCCAAATTATGGACGAAAGCGGCAGACCGGATACTGCCATCCGCATGCTCGAAGAGTGTCTCGCACAATCAGACGCTGATGGGATGGACGATATCGCGTATATTCACGCCGTGCTCGCCGGCATTTTTTTCTGCCTGGAACGTTACGATCTCGCCAGGTCCCATTGCGAAAAAGCGCTGGCTCTTGCGGAAAACGATGCTAAGGCGTCGATTGAGGCTTATCGGATTTTGGCCAACGTGTCCCTCAAACAGCAGAAATACTCCGAAGCGGTGGCCCATTGCGAACGGTTGATCAAACTTTGCCAAAAAAACCACCGCATCGCCGACTTGACCCGCTCTTTCAACCTTCTGTCGGAGATCCACAAACTCCAAGGAAACTACATGTCGGCAACCGAGACGTTTTTGCGCATGCAAAAGGAAGTCGAACACAATCTCCGCGGAATGGCGACGATCATGTAAAAAACCATCGAACCGGATTCGATGGTTTTTTGCCGTTTACGATCCAGACCGGAGCCAGACGTTCATCGTCCGTTTAAACATCGTGCCAAAAGCGGCCTTGTCCGCATCTTGTCCCGCGAGGATTTCCGTCCGGGCCACTTCCTGACCGTTCCTCAAAATCACGATGTGCCCGACGACGGTTCCCTTCGCAACAGGCGCCTGTATGGGCAAAAGCTCGATCTTCTGCGTAAAAGCTTCTTTCTGTTCGCCTTTTTTCATCAGAATTCTCACCGTATCCCCGGCAATCATCGGGATTTCTGCCGGGCTTCCCTTGTCGATCCGCGCCCGTTGCACCACTTGTCCTTTTTTGAACAGCGCTTCGCTGTAGAAATTTGCAAACGCCCAGTCGAGCATCCCGGCGATTTCGGCGTTTCGCGTAGGGGAAGTAGGTTCGCCCATAACGACCGCAATGACGCGAAAATCGCCCCGTTTCGCCGTCGCCGACAAACAATATTTCGACTCTTGGGTGAAGCCGGTTTTCAATCCGTCTACCCCTTGATAGAACCGCACCAGCTTGTTGGTGTTCACCAGCCAGAAGGGATTCTCGGTATCTTTGCGCAAATAATCCTGATACAGCGAAGTCCACTTCAAGATCGCCTCGTGTTTCAAAAGCTCCCGCGACATGACGGCAACATCGTAAGCGGAAGTGTAATGGTTTTCCGTCGGCAATCCATTGCAGTTGGAAAAATGGGTGTTTTTCAGTCCCAATTGTTCGGCCCGTTCGTTCATGAGACGGACAAATTCCTCCTCCGAACCGGCCAAATGCTCAGCGACGGCAACGGAGGCATCGTTTGCGGACCCGAGCGCAATCCCTTTCATCATATCTTCCAACGTCATCTCTTCCCCGGGTTCGAGGAAAATCTGCGTTCCGCCCATCGAAGCCGCCCGTTCGCTGGTCCGGACTTTGTCTGTCAATTTGACCTTGCCCGAGTCGATAGCCTCCATCACCAGAAGCATCGTCATGATTTTGGTGATGCTTGCCGGCGGCAGTTTCTCGTGGGGGTTTTTCTCAAACAATACCTGGCCGGTTGCCGCATCCATCACGACAGCCGACACCGCCTGCTTTGCGATTTGCACTTGTCCCTTGCGGTCATCCGGTTTCGTCTCCGCTGCCAGAGCGGTGTTGACGGGATAAAGGATCGATCCGGCAACGATTCCCGCCGCCAAACCCGTGAGGACTGTTTTTTTCAGGGTCCTGCCCCACATACAATGTGTCCCTCCTTCGTGAATTGCACCTGCTTCCAGTAGTATGCACAGATGAAAAAGGGGTTATTTGCTCCTTGTGAAGAGAAAAAAAGACGACCTTCGCCAAGAAGGTCGCGTCGTAGAAATCTTACAAAAAACGGTCAGTTTTGTCACCGGTAACGACACCGTACAGCAAGGGAGGTTGCGGCACGGGGGTCGAACGAATTTCAAAAGCGTTTTTCAGCCGATCTTTGACCTCCGCCAGCCTGCTTTCGCCGTTAATGTGGAGAACGGCCAGCGGTTCCCCTCGCTTGACGGGGTCGCCCACTTTTTTGTTCAACACGATCCCGACCGCCAAGTCAATTGGCGAATCCTTCCGTTCCCGCCCCGCACCAAGCATCATCGCGCAAGCCCCCACCGTCTCCGCATGGATTCGCGTTACATATCCGTCATGCTCCGCCAAAAACGGTTCTTGCCGCTTTGCCTGCGGCAATCTGTCCGGCTGGTCGATCACCGACGGGTCTCCGCCCTGGGCTTCGACAAATCGCCGAAACATGTCAAGGCCGGTGCCGGAAGCAATCAGACGGGACAAAATTTCTCCGGCTTCTTCGGCGTTCGACGCCCGCCCCGCCAAAACCAGCATGTGCGATCCCAGCGCAATACAGAGTTCGGTCAAATCGGAAGGTCCCTCGCCTTTCAGGGTGTCCATCGCCTCTTTCACTTCCAGCGCGTTGCCCACCGCATACCCGAGAGGTTGGTTCATATCCGAAACGATCGCAACCGTCTTGCGTCCCAACCGCGTTCCGATGTCGACCATCGCTTTCGCCAGTTGAAAAGAACCTTCAAGGGTCTTCATGAAGGCGCCTTCCCCCGTTTTCACGTCCAGCACGATCGCATCGGCCCCCGCCGCCAATTTTTTGCTCATGATCGAACTTGCGATTAAGGGAATCGTATCGACTGTCGCCGTCACGTCACGCAGCGCGTACAATTTTTTGTCGGCGGGAGCGATCTCTCCGGTTTGCCCCATCAACGCGATTTTGATGGCGTTGACGTTACGGACAAATTGTTCTTCCGTCAGTTCAACGGAGAACCCGGGGATCGACTCCAACTTGTCGATCGTGCCGCCGGTATGCCCCAATCCGCGACCCGACATCTTCGCGACCGGAACTCCCGCAGCCGCCACAAGCGGCGCCAACACGAGTGTCGTCGTGTCCCCGACGCCGCCGGTCGAGTGTTTGTCAACCTTCACCCCTGCGATGGAGGACAGATCGACCCTTTTGCCGGAAGCGGCCATCGCTGACGTAAGATCTGCCGTCTCGCGGGCAGTCATGCCGCGAAAATAAATCGCCATCGCCAGCGCGGACATCTGGTAATCCGGAATCGCGCCTTCGGTAAAACCGCGGATGACAAATTCGATTTCTTGTTTTGTCAGTTCTTCCCCGTCCCGTTTTTTACGGATCAGATCGTACATACGCATCAGCCACGCACCTCGCTAGCGAATCTTATCTCCGAATCTTTACAACTCTCTTATGATCGCACGTATCAAACCGCTGAAAGCGGTTTTTACCCGCTCGGCGGTCTCCATCACTTCGTCATGGCTGAGCGGTCGGTCGAGAATCCCCGCAGCCAGATTGGAGATGCAGGAAATCCCCAGCACCTTCATTCCCATATGGTTTGCCACAATCACTTCCGGAACGGTCGACATGCCGACTGCGTCGCCGCCGATCTGCCGCAACATCCGAATCTCGGCGGGCGTCTCGTAACTCGGGCCTGTAAGCCCCACATAGACGCCTTCCCGCAAACGAATGCCAACACGTTCCGCCACGCGTTTCGCCGTTTCCTGCAGTTCCCGGTTGTAGGCGTCCGACATATCCGGAAAACGAGGGCCCAGTTCGGTTTCATTGCATCCGATCAACGGATTTTGGCCGGTCAAGTTGATGTGGTCTTTGATCAGCATCAAGTCGCCCGGTTCCCAGTCTGGATTGATCCCGCCCGCGGCGTTGGTAACGACGATGGTATCGATCCCGAGCTTTTTCATCACCCGAACCGGGAAGGTCACCTGCTCCAACGAATACCCTTCGTAATAATGAAAGCGTCCCTGCATCATCGCGACTTCTTTGCCCGCAAACCGACCGAACACAAACTGCCCAGCGTGTCCTTCCACCGTCGACACGGGAAAATGGGGAATTTCGCCGTACGGGACTTTTACTGCATCTTGCACTTCTTCAGCCAGCACCCCGAGCCCGGAACCGAGCACCAGACCGATTTTGGGCGAGATCCGGGCCCGCTGCCGGATGGTTGCCGCCGCTTCTTCCATCTTCTTCAACAATTCCGCCATGGTGCAGCCTCCTGCTTCTGAATCATCGCCAAAAAGCTGGTTCCGATACCGGGATTCGGAACCCCGAAATTTTCCGCAATCGTCGCGCCCAGATCGGCAAACGTATCGCGCATCCCAAGATCTACCGCCGTTTGAATGCCGGCGGCAGACACGAGAACCGGCACAAATTCCCGGGTGTGGTCGGTGCCCGGGGTTGTCGGGTCGCAGCCGTGATCGGCCGTAATGATCAACAGATCGTCGTCCTGCATCGCGTCCATAATCTCCGGGAGACGAGCGTCAAACTGTTCGATTGCCCTGGCGAACCCTTGCGGGTCGTTGCGGTGACCGTATTTGGCGTCAAAATCAACCAGATTGGTAAAGATCAACCCTGTTTCGACTTGTTTCATGTAAGCAAGCGTCTTGTCGACGCCGTCCATGTTGTCTGTCGTATGCTCGCCGCCGGTGATGCCGGAACCGCCGTAAATATCTTCGATCTTGCCGATTCCGATCACCGGATAACCGGCATCCTGCAGTTCGTTTAAAACGGTGCGGCCAAACAGAAGCGAATAGTCACGGCGGTTCGCCGTACGGGTAAACTGACCGTTCGATCCGACAAAGGGTCTTGCGATCACCCGCCCGACCCCGTGCGGCTCGACGAGGATCTCGCGGGCGATTTTACAGTATCTGTAGAGTTCTTCCAGCGGAATGATTTCTTCGTGGGCCGCGATCTGAAACACGCTGTCGGCCGACGTATACACGATCGGGTAGCCGGTTCGCATGTGCTCATCGCCCAGTTCCTTCAAAATCTCGGTGCCGGAAGCCGGCTTGTTGCCAAGCGTTTTCCGGCCGATCCGCTTTTCAAACTCATCGATGATTTCCCGCGGAAACCCTTCCGGATAAGTCGGCAAAAGGCGTTCCAGTTTGACCCCCACCATCTCCCAATGGCCGTTCGTCGTGTCCTTTCCGGCGGACTGCTCCGCCATTTTGCCGTACGCACCCCTGACCGGATCTGTCGGCACGCCTTGAATCGGATGAATTCGGCCAAGTCCCAGCTTCGCCATGTTGGGGACTTCTAATCCGCCCACCGTTTTGGCGATGTTGGCAAGCGTATTCGCGCCCGCATCCCCATATTCGGCCGCATCTGTCATTTCGCCGATACCGCAGCTGTCCAACACGATAAGAACCACACGCTTGTATGTACGCACCCGGAATCTCCCTTTCCGCCGCAAGGTTTTATCTTTTTCTTAAACATACCACACAACAAAACAAAAAGGCATCCCGGCAACGGATATCCACCGCGAGATGCCTGTTGTCTGTTACAGCATCGGCCCGGAAAGCGTGTCGTTCCGGGCGTCCTCTTGCGCTTTTGAGATGCTTTGTTCAGTCTCCAGGTTCTTACATGTGGCCAAGAGAACCAAAAGCGTGGCCACAAAAACGAGCCCGGCGATAAAGGCCAGAACTCCCATCCGTCCGTCCCCCTCCCCTTCCCTGTCCATTGCACTATATGAACGAACGGGAGGAAAAATGACGGCGGGCTTAGGCTCGCGGATGCGTTCTGGAGTACACTTCCTTCAAACGGGACTTTGTGACATGCGTGTAGATCTGCGTGGTCGAGATGTCCGCATGCCCCAACATTTCCTGCACGGAGCGCAGATCGGCACCGTTTTCCAGCAGATGCGTGGCAAACGAATGGCGCAATGTGTGCGGCGTAATCTCTTTTGTGATGTTGGCCATTTTTGCGTATTTTTTTATGATTTTCCAGAAGCCCTGCCGCGTCAGCCGTTGTCCGTGATGATTGACAAACAGCGAGGTTTCCGTTTCGTCGCGAACCAACTTGTGGCGGGAGCGGTCAAGATACTCGCCAAGCGTCTTAAGCGCCATCGCGCCAAGCGGAATGATCCTTTCTTTGGCCCCTTTTCCGTAACATTTCAAAAAACCCATGTTCAGATTGATGTCTTCCAGATTGAGCGACACCAATTCCGACACGCGAATGCCGGAGGCGTACAGCAATTCCAGCATCGCCTTATCCCGGATTCCGGTATGTGTGGTCAAATCCGGCGAATCGAGCAGGGTTTCCACGTCCTGCACCGACAAAACTTGCGGCAGGCGTTTCTCGATCTTCGGCGACTCCAAATTGGCGGTCGGGTCCCCGTCGACTAATCCGTCGCGCAAAAGAAAACCGTAAAAAGCCCGGATACTCGCCAGATTGCGGGAGATGGTGGAAGTCGCCCTTCCCATTTTTTGCAGGCCGGCCAAATACGCGATTATATTCCCGCGGCGGGTCTGGTTGATGTCCGTGATGCCGTTTTGCCTTGTAAATTCCGTATATGCGAGCAGGTCCCTCTGATACGATTCCAGCGTATTTTGCGAAAGGCCCCGTTCGACTGCCAGGTAGTGAATAAAACGCTCGATCAGCTTGTCCATCCGTCAAACTCCCCTTCAATTTTGCGATATTATGTATTCTACGTTGCGGGGCGTTTTCCTTCTCAAGCCGACAAGTGCGCGTTTCCGCTATTCCCCTGTCAGGTAAAAAAGCTTTAACCGTTCCAGGATGTCAGACATCCAATCGCGATTTGGCCGCTGCGGATCGAAGCCGGCGTTGACCTTCAACGAGTCGCCCTTCGGTTCCCTGTATTTGTCAACCGGCTGCATCCAGACATGGACAACTTCCAGCATTTTATACAAAACGAACGAGAAGAGACAGACAAGGACCGCCATCTGAATCCATCTCAGCAAACGTCGGGCTGAAATAACCATGACACACCCCCTACAGATACATATGAACCAGCACACGGAAAAATGATATGCTTGGGAGGCGGGGAACACAACAGAGCCGGAAATACCTGGCCGCACAAAATATATTCCCCCTGTCCGCCTGACGAAGAGCAGGCGAAGGGAAAGCCCGCCCCGGCTTTATTCAAGCGCCCGCTCAAGGGGAACATAAGCATGCCCAAGAGCCGTCGCGACTGCCTCGTAAGTGACCTTGCCGTTGATGACGTTGACGCCCCGCGCGAGAGCCCGGTTTTCGGAAATGGCCGTTTTATAGCCCTGATTTGCGATCTGCAACGCGTAACTGATCGTCACGTTGGTCAAGGCGAGGGTCGAGGTACGGGGGACCGCCCCCGGCATGTTTGCCACCGAATAATGCACAACCCCGAATTTTTCGTATGTGGGATCGGAGTGGGTCGTGACCCGGTCGATCGTTTCGATCGATCCCCCCTGGTCGATCGCCACATCGACGATCACCGATCCCTTCCCCATTGCCTGCACCATATATTCTTTCACAAGCTTCGGTGCGCGGGCACCCGGAATCAAGACGGCGCCGATCAGCAAATCCGCTTTGCGGACCGCCTGTTCGATGTTGTAGGAGTTTGACATGACGGTTGTTACCCGTCCGCCGAATATATCGTCCAAGTAACGCAGACGGTCGGGATTCACATCGAGAATCGTAACGTGCGCGCCCGTTCCGAGCGCCATTTTTGCCGCATTCGTCCCGACGACGCCGCCGCCGATAATGACGACTTCCGCTGGCGGCACTCCCGGCACTCCGCCAAGCAGCACCCCTTTTCCGCCATTTTGCTTCTCCAGGAACTGCGCCCCGATTTGAACCGCCATCCGTCCCGCCACTTCGCTCATCGGCGTCAACAGCGGCAGCGAGCGATCGTCCAATTGAATCGTCTCGTAGGCAATCGCGATCACCCCTTTGTCGATCAAGGCTTTGGTCAGCTCCGGTTCGGGCGCCAGGTGCAGATATGTAAACAAAATCAAGCCTTCCCGAAAATAATCGTATTCCGGAGGCAAAGGCTCTTTCACCTTCATGATCATGTCCGCCTTGCTCCAAACTTCGGCTGCCGAGTCAACGATCACGGCCCCTTTTTGCCTGTACTCCTCATCGGTAAAACCGCTGCCGAATCCGGCCGACGTCTCGATGTACACGTCGTGTCCGCTGTGTTTCAGGGCTTCCACTCCCGCCGGCGTGATCGCAACGCGGTTTTCGTTATTTTTGATTTCCTTCGGAATACCGATGATCAAAGATGCCATCTCCTTTCGTCAGCTCGTCCACGAATTGCATTCATATTCTGTCCAACTTGCCAAAGAAAAACAAAAACCCTCGATCAACTCGAAGGCTTTGCTTTCCCATCATCGCGACAATCCACACAATACCCAAGAAAACTGACGCGGTGATCCACGATTTTAAAATTGTGTTCCCGTTCCACCTTTTCTTCAAGCGAATCCAGCAGATCCTCGATTTCAAAAAAACGGTTGCATTTCAGACAGATCAAATGATGGTGATGGTGCGGGTGATCTTCGGACCGGAACTCGTAACGGGCCATCCCGTCTCCAAAGTTCAATTTTTCGATAATCTTCAGTTCGCTCAACAAATCCAACGTCCGGTAAACGGTGGCAAGTCCGATGTCCGGCGCCTTCTGCTTCACCAACATAAAAATTTCTTCCGCGCTGAGATGGGCCTCTTCGTTTTCCAGAAGCACTTTCAGCGTGGCTTCTCGCTGCGGGGTCAGTTTAAACGACTTCGAATGCAATTGCTCCTTGATCTGTTTGAGTCTGTCCTGCATCCGAAGAACCCCTCCCAAAACCGTTACCGCGTCGATAAGTTGCCTTAGGCTAACATTCTAAATTTATTATATGAAAAAGCTCCAATGCGTGTCAAACACCGCGCGGGTTTCGCATCAGTTCCAGCAACCGGTCAAAATTGTCCGGCTGAACGGGGTCATCCAGCGCCGCTTTGTTTTTTGTCACATGACCGCACTTTCCGCAACGGTGAACGATCATATAGCCTTTTTTGCTGTGGAATTCGATGGCGACCGGCTCCAAAATTCCTTTGCAGCCGGACGCCCGGTCCCCCGGGTTGACATCCAGGTGCAGCGAATAAAAACATTCCGGGCAATGATTCCGGCATCCGCCCGCCGCAAGCGGTTTTACATCCGCCCCGCACCGAACGCACGTGAACGGTTCGTTTCGAACAGTAAATCTGGGCGTTTCGCTCATACCATCATTCCCATCAAAAAAATCCCCATTTCCGCATTATGGACGAGTATACCGCGAAACGTGAGGAAATGCCACCCCCCATACCCCCTTCCGCATCCTCCAGCCGGAATGTCTTATAGATGCGGCGTAATCATTTTCATCAAAAACGGGCTCACATACCCTTCCACGAAAGAAGCAACGATTAAACAGACAGCCAAGACGAGAATCAACACTGTATAAGACAAAAACTTCGGATACAGCGGCATATTTTGCGTGAAACGGGAACGCACCAGCATCAGGGAAAAGGCGATTCCCGCCACCCCCGCGACGATTAACGACGGCACGATGATCAAATTTTGCGGGAGAACGGCCAAAATTGCAAACATCAGCCCTTTGCCGGCGAAGTTGTCCACCAAAAACCCGACGGTAAAACCGATGGTAAACCCTTTTAAGAACATCAGCACCACGATCAGCGGCAATCCGATAATCGACAGCCCCAAAATCCAGATCAAACCGAGCATCTTTAAGTTCGTCGCCACGGAATGCCAAGTCACATAGGAGGAATCGGGCAAATGGTTGTCGTTGACCAATCCGAAGAAACCTTTCAAATAGTTGAACAGGTCCGTTTTTTGACTGTCCGCCAAAGCGTTGACCACGATCGCCCCGAATACGACCCCGACGATGAAAAGCACGATGGTATAGATGAACAATTTGGCGTGTTCCTGCAGATACCGAGCGGCGGCAACTTTCAGACTCCGAACCATAAAAGGGCAACCTCCTTGTCCTGCTATCTCTACGACTATATGCCGGACAAGCATGAAAAATCCCACCGAAGTAAAGTGGAAATTGCCCTATCGCCTCGGCGAATGCCGAGAAGCTATAAAATAAAATGGGGGCGATCAACCGCACCCCTTCCTGTCAGCCGTTTTGTTTTTGGAATTCGATCATAAACTCGCGGAGAGCCTGACATGCTTCAAGCGGAACCGCATTGTAGGCGGAAGCGCGGCAGCCGCCGACCGAACGATGGCCGTTCAAACCGACAAAACCGGCGTTTTTCGCTTCCGACAGGAATTTTTTCTCCAATTCTTCGGTCTGCAACCGGAATGTGATATTCATCAGCGAACGGCTGTCTTTTTCCGCGTGGCCGCGGTAGAAACCGTTGCTGGCGTCGATTGCGTCATAAATCAACTGCGCTTTCTCCCGGTTGCGCCGTTCCAGTTCCTTGACTCCGCCCGTTTCTTTCACCCATTTCAAAACAAGGCCCAGCATGTAAATGCCAAAAGTGGGCGGCGTATTGTAGAGGGAGTTGTTTTTCACATGAATGTCGTAGCGCAGCATCGTTGGCAGATTTTTTGCCGCCCTCTCCAGCATGTCCGGCCGGAGAATGACGACCGTCACGCCGGAAGGTCCCAGGTTCTTCTGGGCTCCCGCATAGATCAGGGCAAACTTCGAAACATCGATCTGTTTGCTTAAAATGTCGCTGGACATGTCAGCCACCAAAGGCACGTCCCCGGTGTCGGGAAACTCCGTCCATTGCGTGCCAAAGATCGTGTTGTTGGACGTGATGTGCAGATACGCGATGTCTTTCTCGTATTTTAATTCGTCAACCCCCGGAATTCGCCGGTAAGACTCTTCTTTTGTGCTGGCCGCTTCAAATACGCCGCCGATCAGCTTGGCTTCGGCGTAAGCTTTTTCCGACCAGGAACCGGTCATCACATAGCCCGCCGATTTTCCGGCCGGCAGAAAGTTCATCGGCACCATGCTGAACTGCAGGCTGGCTCCGCCCTGTAAAAACAAAACGTGATAGTCTGCGGGAATCCCGAACAATTCCTTTAACAAAGCGATCGCTTCGTTGTGAACTTCCTCATACAGCGCGCTGCGGTGGCTCAATTCCATCACGGACATGCCGGAACCGCGAAAATCGACCAATTCCTCCTGCGCTTTCTGCAAAACGGGCAGCGGCAGCGCCGACGGTCCCGCGTTGAAATTGTAGGCGCGATGCACTTGCTTGAGCATGTTGTCCTCTCCTTTTTCTTCCCTAAAATTTTCTTCCCTAAAATGCCGAAAAAATTATAAACCTATGATAACATAAGAGAATTACGGACAGCCAGAAAAATCATTTCGAAATTTTTATTCCGCCAGCGCTTTTCCGTACCTGCCGCCACCCCCGACCGCGATTTTCAGGGTCCCGTTGCGGGCCCGCACGATGTCGCCCGCGATGCGTTTCCCCACCACTTCCGCCAACTGTTCTTCCGTTGCGGAATGCAATACGTTCATCTCCGTTCCGAAAGCGGCCAGCAGCCGGTCCATGATTTTTTTCCCCACGCCGGGAATAAACTCCAAAGGAATCTGGTATTGATAGACGGGACGGTGTGGCGGATGAACCGGTTCGGAACGATCCGCGATCGCATAGATGCGGTCGATCACGCCGCGGACGACGCGGCTTCCTCCGCACATCGGGCAGGAAAAAACGGGCGGTTCCGCCTGCACCACTCCGTTGCAAGCCAAGCAATACGTGCGGTGATATTTTCCCAATTGCGGCGCCAGGCCGTAATTGGCAAGCACGCGGTGACCTTCTTGCCGGAGGAGGGCTTTTTTGACATCAGAAAAACCGGTTCCCCAAGCGGCGATTCGGTTGTATTCCCGGCCGATTTTTGCCAGCGAATGGGCATCCGAATTTGAAACGTAGGTAAGATGCTCATGTTCCGAAAAAAGGTCCGCTAGGTCGGTGTCGGCGGACAGCCCCAATTCCAGCGCGGTCACTTTCGACAGATCCAGCATTTCGCTTGCTTTCTCCACACAGTTCCCATAAACGCTCTTGTGCGGCGTGAAAGCGTGATTGACAATGAACATGCCTCCCAGTTCCCGCGCGATGTCCTGTAATTCCCAAGCCGTGCAGCGGGCCCGTTGCGAAGACAGCACCGGATTGGCGACCCTTGCTGCCAACCAATTGGAAAATTCCTGCATGGTTTCCAGATCGGGCAGCCAAACGCCGAAATGGGCGGCTCCCCCGCGCGGCCCGCCGGTCTCCACTTCCGCTCCCAGCAATACGGTTGTTTTCCCTTGATAGGCGAGACCTCCGCCTGGCAACGGCACCAGTTCCCCGCTTGCAACCAAATCCCGGATCTCCCGCAGAACCGGCGGAGATATGGCGTCGATGATCCCTACGATATCGATCCCTTTGCGTTCCGCCGCTTCATTCACGATCTCAAAAAAACGCAGATCGCGGGAAGCCGCAATCTTGACTGCCTGATTCCCGAGTGTTCGCCCGATATGGATATGCAAATCGAGAAAATACTCGTTCATGCGCGGCCTGCCCTCGCACGTTCTTTCATCCACCAATAAAGCGCGGTGATGGTCTTTGCATCCGCCACTTCGTTATCCGCAAGGAGTTTCTCCACTTCCGCGCTGTCCGCTTCCAGCAGGTCGAGAAACTCGTCTTCGTCCAGCTCCTGCTCGCCTTTTGTCAACCCTGTCGCCAGGTACAAATGAACGATTTCGTCGGCAAATCCGGGTGAGGTATACATCGAATGCAAATGCCTCCATTCGTCCGCCCGGTAGCCGGTTTCTTCCAGCAGTTCCCGCTTTGCGCATTCCGCCGGATCTTCCCCCGGTTCCAGCTTTCCCGCCGGGATTTCGACTAGCGTGCGTTCGCACGCCTTGCGGAATTGACGCACAAGAAGCACCCGGTCCTCTTGTGTGATCGCCAGAATCGCCACCGCTCCCGGGTGCCGCACAATTTCGCGCGTCGCTTCTTTGCCGTTGGGAAGCGCAATCGTATCCACCTGAAGCGAAATCATTTTCCCCTGAAAAATCGTCCTGCTTGAAATCGTCGGCTCGTGCAGATGCTTGTCTTTCATGTCTACCGCTCCTCTTTCCCTTGTCCCATCCCTGAATACAGTAGTACCACACAATATTTAAAATGAACAGGGAGTGCTCCGCCGTGAAAACCTACGTCACCCCGTCAAGTTTGCGCATCGTCGGCAAAGCCTGGCAAATTCGCGCCGTTTTGCGAAAATTCGCCTGCAGCCAACCTACGTGGCAAGCGCATCTGGAAATGCGGAATCCGCTTCCGCAATAGCTCCGCAGCCAATTGTCCCGCAGCTCCCGTCGCCAGAAAAAAGGGCTGTTCTTCGGAAAACGTTCTTCCCATGGTGGACAAGTTTAGCTTGTAATAACCCGCCGCCTGGCTGACCGACGCCCCGTCCCGGAAGCGGAGACGGTGCTTGCGGGCGATGCCCGATTCCCGCAATTGTTTCATGATAACGTCCATATAAGCCGGCTCCAAAATCGGCAGCGGGACGAACGCTTCCGCTAGGGCCACCTTTCCGAGCGCCGTCAGCGTATGATGACTGATTCCCCGGTGTCCCGGCCGGGCGTCGGCAAACGAGATACGGGCACATGCGATCGGGATTCCCTTCAGACTGGCAACCGCATTGACAATCTGCCCCTGCTCAATTCCCGTATGCCCAAACAGTGTGTTTGTCCCCACGATTCCCGGTCCCATTGTGACGATGGCGAGATCCGCACGCAAGACATGTCTGGCCGCAAGCAGTCCCGAGTACAAATTCACCGCCTCGACATCCCCGCCAAACGCGTGCCCGACGGTTACAGTCCCGCTTATCAGCCCTTTGGCTTTCAATTCGGCAACCGTTTTCGAAAACGCTAGCGGCAGCGCGCCGCCATCCGTCATGACATAGGCGATACGCGGCAAGGCAGAATCCGCGCCTCGCCGGCTTGCTCCTGCTCCCGTTTCCGCTTCAACGCCGGAGCCGGCATGCAATCCGCCGCTTTCACCGCCGCCTCTTTGCAAAAACGCGAAGGAAACCGTTGCCGCTACGGCGGGCAGCATCGAATGCAGTTCGGCAGCGACTACCGGCATTCCGTCAATTGAATCCTGCTCTCGGAGCAGGGGATGTGCCGGATGGTCCGGTTCTTCACAACTGAACACGCGAATTTGTCCCGGCGTGTAACGGAGTTTCATGATATGCCCTTTGCCCTGCGGGTCTTCACAGGTAAACCCCTGTCCCCCAACGGTTTCGTCGGGCAGCACGAAATGGCATCCGCCCGTGCCAAGCCCCAGCCGTACGGCCGACGTGTTGAGAAAAACCGTTTGTCCCGGAACGACGGGAGCGGACAGCCCCGTATACTGGATCGCCCGCTCCTCCTTGTCCCCTACCTGCACAGCCAGTTCCAGAATCCCGGGTCGTTCTCCGGTAATGCGGAGAACCCGGCCTTTCTCAATCCGCATCATCCGCCGACACCCGCAGCTGTACCGGCACGTTCCACGACTGCTTCGACAATCCCCAGCACCAGCCGGGTTGCCTGCACCAAATCTTTGACCGCAACCGTTTCCTCGGACGTGTGGTCATTGGCGGCGCCGACTCCCAGATTGACCGCCGGAATCCCTTCCGCGTTAAAAATATTGGTGTCGCTTCCCCCGCCCCTGGCAGCCAGTTCGGGGGTGAGTCCCACCTTTCGCGCTCCGTCAAAGGCGATCCGCACCACATCGTCCTCCTCAGTCAGATTGAATCCGGAGTAAATCGGCTGTTCTTCCATTTCAAAGTGGGCACCGAATTTTTCGCACGCCATGGCAAAAGCGGTATGAATCTTGGCGAGCTGCCAAGTCAGTTTGTCATGGTTGCGGCTGCGCACTTCTCCCCACAGCTCCACATAATCGCAAACGATGTTTGTGCGCTGTCCGCCTTTGATCACACCGACATTGACGGTCGTCTCCTCATCGATCCGCCCCATTTCGATTTTAGACAGCCCCAATCCTGCCGCCGCGATCGCATTGATGCCGTCTTCCGGATTGACTCCGGCATGGGCGGATTTGCCGTAAACTTTCACGGAAAAATCGATTTCGCTCGGGGAAGCTCCGACAATCACATGCGGCGGTCCTCCCGAATCCATCACAAAACCGTATTTTGCCCGGAGCTTCTTTTTATCGAGCAGCCGGGCGCCGTTCAGTCCCGTTTCCTCGGCGATCGTAAAAACGAACTCCAAATCGCCGTGGGGTAAACGGTACTCGTTGATCAACCGTGCCGCTTCCAACAGGGCGGCAATTCCCGCTTTGTCGTCCGCACCGAGAATCGTCCTGCCATCCGTCCGGATCACCCCGTTTTCCACGCTGGCAACGACGCCCTTGTTGGAAACCACCGTATCCATGTGAGCCGCAAACATCACGGGGACGGCGTTTTCGACGGAACCCTTTTTTCGGGCAATCAGATTTCCGGCAAAGCGGATTGTTTCCGCCCCCCGCATGTCGCCAAGCCGCTGCAGCAAATCACGGCCCGCATCGTCTTCTTCCACTTCAAATCCCAACGTTGCCAGTTCCCGCTTCAAATAATCGGCCATCTCCCGCTCATGGGAAGAGGGGGAGTCGATCCTCACCATTTCCAGGAACCGCTCGACAAGGCGTTTTTCGTTCACTTTCACCATGCGTGCACTCCTCCCGACTTGTAACCAAACTCAGGAGTAGTATGCACAAAATGCCAAAAGCTGAACCGGAAGATGCATTCGGTCCAGCTTGTTTTTTGTTACATGCTTTGTTGCTTGCGGATCACGTCGTAGAACCACATTGGATCCTCGAGGTCGGCACGCCGTCTTTCCGCTTCAAACAGGAAAAAATGGATCAGCAGCAACGCGTCGAGTTCATGCATCGACAAAACTCCGGGTATGCCGTAATCCTTGGCAACCTCCATCCTCGCCCGTTGCCCTTCTTCCTCCCGGTTGCCAAGCAGCCGACCAAACAAGACTGCATGCACCAGATGGGGCGGAATGGTGTACGGAATATTGCCGCGCTCCTCAATCCAGCGAATGGTTCTGCCTTCAACGGGATGCGCGTGGGTCCGTTCGATCAAAATTCGGTCGGGCGGATTCTGGCGAAAAATCTTGTCAAGCAAAAACCGCAATTCCTTTTCCCGGAAAAACCCGCGTTCCAAAACGGCAGCCGGTTTGTTCCTCCCTTCCCAGCGAATGTACATCAGACCGGTCAAATGACCGGGATCCAATGCCAGGATGTTCATGCTGCATCCCTACTTTTCATGGAATATGTGGTTCGGCCATACTGATTGTGACGAGAAAGGAGGCACATCGTGTTTCCTGCTACAATTATATACGAAAACAAAGCCGGCGGGTACAGGCTGAGAATACCAGCCTTGCCAACCGGCTTATCTATACTTCTTGCGTGACCGCAACCATAAATCGGGCCGCTTGTTCCAAGTCATCCAAGCGGATAAACTCATCGACGGTATGAATCTTTTCATACCCGATGGCGATATTGACGGTCGGTACGCCAAGCCCGTTCAAAACGTTGGCGTCGCTGCCGCCGCCGGATGACATCGTGGCAGGCTCGAGTCCGATTGCTCTGGCAGCCCGTTTCGCAATCCGGACAACCTCATCTTCATCGTCAAACTTGAATGCGGGATACATCCAGGTGACGGTGACATCAGCCCGTCCTCCCGCTTCCCGGGCGGCCTGCTCAAATGCCGATCGCATGTGTTCCAATTGAGCGTCCAACTTGCTCTTGTCAAGACTGCGTGCTTCCGCAACAATTTCCACCCGTTCCGGCACGATGTTCGTGGCGACTCCGCCGTTGATCATTCCCACGTTGGCCGTCGTCTCGGCATCGATCCGCCCGAGTTTCATGCGGGAGATCGCCGTGCTTGCGATCTTGATGGCGGAAATCCCCGCTTCCGGATTGACGCCGGCATGAGCCGTTTTGCCGTGAACCACCACTTCGACTTTCGCTTGGGAGGGCCCTTGCGTCACAATTCTGCCAATCGGCCCGTTACTGTCGAAAGCGAAGCCGTAATCCACATCTTGCAGCAAATCCTGGTTTAAATGACGGGACCCCAATAACCCGACTTCTTCCCCCATCGTAAACAGCAGAACAAGATTGCCGTGGGGGAGGTGTTGTTCGTGCAAAACCCTCACCATTTCCAAAATCCCGGCAACGCCAGCCTTGTCATCGGCGCCGAGAATTGTCGTTCCGTCCGAAGTGATCCGGTCCTTCAAAACCCGCGGCTTGACTCCTTTTCCCGGTTGAACGGTATCCATATGACAGGTGAACAGAACCGTCGGCTTGCCGTTATCTCCCTTGATCCGGCAAAGCAAGTTTCCCGCGTTTCCTCCGACTTTCGCGCCTGTGTCATCTTCGTAGATCTCCCCGTACGGCTTCAATTTGGCGATCAACGCGTCGGCCATTTGCCTCTCTTCACACGAATGGCTGTCGATCTGCACCAGTTCGACAAATTCCCGGATCAGCCGATCACGGTTGACTGTTACCATTTCGTACGCCCCTTCTTCCGGTTCGTTGCGTCTTGGCAGCAGCTTCCCCGGTCGCCTTCCCGTTCATACAAGTAAGCCAAACGCGCTTGCTTGCTGTCGACATGCGATGCGACGCGATTTGCAATCTGCAATCTGCGCCCCGCTTCACGCCAGGCGGAACTCTGTCCGGTGGACTCCACAAACCGGGTCTGATGGCGTTTCAAGGGACGCCAAAACCAGTCCTCATAAAAAGACTCATCGATCGAATCGGCCTCCGGTTCTTGTTTTTCCCCGGACTGCCACACATCTTCTTCACGCAGTGCCACTGTATTTCCCTCCAGTAAAAATTTCGCCAGTCTATCGCTTATTACAGCGGGATGTTGCCGTGTTTTTTGGGCGGTCTGGTATCCCGTTTGTTGCGGAGCAACTCCAGAGCTTCTTTCAGTTTTAACCGCGTCTCCCGCGGATCGATCACATCATCCACCATACCGGCAGCCGCCGCCACATAAGGATTGGCAAATTTCTCCTTATACTCAGCGATCTTTGCCGCCCGCGTTGCAGCCGGATCGGGGCTTTCCGCGATTTCTTTGGCAAAGATGATATTGGCCGCCCCTTCCGACCCCATGACGGCCACTTCGCCGGTCGGCCAGGCATAAACCAGATCCGCTCCAATCGCTTTTGAGTTCATCGCCACATACGCTCCCCCGAACGCTTTGCGCAAAATCACAGTGATTTTCGGCACCGTCGCCTCGGAGTAAGCGTACAGGATCTTCGCCCCGTGTCGGATGATACCGCCGTGTTCCTGCTTGACCCCCGGGATGAAGCCGGTGACGTCCTCAAAGGTGATCAACGGAATATTGAAGGAATCGCAGAATCGGATAAAGCGTGCGATTTTATCGGAAGAGTCGATGTCCAAACCGCCGGCCATGAATTTCGGCTGATTGGCGACAATTCCCACCGCATGCCCGTTGATTCGCGCAAAACCGACTACCGCATTTTTCGCAAACGTCGGCTGTACTTCCATAAAGTCCCCGTGGTCGACAACCAGGTGAATAACGTCCCGGACATCGTAGACCTTTGTGCCGTCCACAGGAACCACATCGAGCAATTCCTCGATCCACCCGTCATCGTCAGGAGCCGCCACTTGCGGCGGGTCTTCCATGTTATTGTCAGGCAGGAACGACAACAGGCGCCGCACCTCGTTCAGCACGTCCTCTTCCGACGGACCGGTAAAATGAGCCACACCGGACACGCTCGACTGGACTTTCGCGCCGCCCAAGTCTTCCGCAGAAATTTTTTCCCCCGTGACCGCCTCGATCACCTTGGGTCCGGTGATAAACATTTGCGAAGTCTTCTCCACCATGAAAATAAAATCGGTGATTGCCGGCGAATAGACGGCTCCCCCGGCACAAGGCCCCATGATGATGGAAATTTGCGGCACAACGCCGGAATAAATCGCGTTCCGGTAGAAAATATGCCCGTATCCGTCGAGGGAAATCACGCCTTCCTGAATCCGCGCTCCGCCGGAATCGTTCAGCCCGATGATCGGGGCTCCGTTTTTCGCAGCCAAGTCCATAATTGTAGCGATCTTCTTGGCGTGCATTTCGCCAAGGGCGCCGCCAAAAACGGTGAAGTCCTGGGCAAACACATACACCAACCGGCCGTTGATCTTTCCCCAACCGGTCACCACGCCTTCGCCCGGCGCCTCCACCTCGGCCATGCCAAAATGCGACGCGCGGTGCTCGATAAACGGATTCAGTTCGCGAAACGTCCCCTCATCCAAGAGAATGTCAAGCCGTTCCCGCGCCGTAAGCTTTCCTTTTTCATGCTGCTGCGCAATTCGCTTGTCGCCGCCGCCCAGTTCCACTTTCCGGCGGCGTTCGTGCAGTTCTCTGATTTTGCTCTCCACTCAAGACCCCCCAATACTATGCCCGCCCAAGTAACAAACGGTTCTGCAACCGATTCCGGGTACTTTGGCGGGAACCCGTCTAACACTTTTCAAAAAATATTTAAATGAGTCGATTCGTTTTAATCAACTCGTTGGCAATACTCGGTCAATACGCCAAAGGTATCTTTCGGATGCAGAAAGGCGATCAGCTTTCCATGCCCGCCGGGGCGCGGTTTTTCGTCGATCAGTCGGACGCCCGCCGCTTTCGCCTCCGCAAGCTTTGCCTCAATGTCAGTGACGGCATACGCCACATGATGGATGCCGGGGCCTTTTTTCCGCAGAAAAACCGCAATTGGACTGTCGGGCGCGGTCGGTTCCAGGAGTTCCACGGTGCTCTCGCCGACAGCCAAAAACACAGCCCGCACTTTTTGGTCTTCAATCACTTCCTCGTGGATGACTTGCAGGCCGATCGGCCCTTCGTACAGCGGAAGCGTCTTCTCGATGCTCTCGACGGCGATGCCAAGGTGGTCGATTTTTAATATGCCCGTCATGACGCCGCTCCTCTCTTCACATGTTTCCTGATAAAATCGGCCGTTTCCCGAATCGGGGTCCCCGGTGTGAAGATCGCGGCAATCCCGGCCTGTTTCAAAGGTTCGATGTCCTCATCGGGAATCACGCCGCCGCCGATGACCAAAATGTCGTCGACACCCTGTTCTTTCAACAAACGGACGACTTCCGGAAACAGTTCCATATGCGCTCCCGAAAGGGAAGACAAGCCGATGCAATCGACATCTTCCTGAATTGCGGCCGCCACGATCTGTTCCGGCGTCTGCCGCAAACCGGTGTAAATCACTTCCATTCCGGCGTCGCGCAACCCTTGCGCAACGACCAAAGCTCCTCGGTCATGACCGTCAAGGCCCGGTTTCGCAACCAATACACGAATTTTATGTTCCATTTCCGTTCTCCCCTTTTTCGAAACGGGATCATTGCCTTCCCTGGATTGTGAGCGAGCATTCAGTCGGCTGATACCTCAAAGCGATATTTTAGAACAATGAGGGCCGATATTCGCCGAAAACAGTACGCATCACGTTGCAGATTTCGCCGGTGGTCGCGTACACGCGGACAGCATCAAGGATGTACGGCATCAGATTGGCTTGTCCTTCCGCCGCCTGTTTCAACGCTTGCAAGCGTTTCTGAACTTCCTCGTTGTTCCGTTCGGACCGGAGCTTCGCCAATCGCTCCGCCTGAATGCGGCCCAATTCCGGATTGACGCGAAGCAGTTCCGGCTGCGGTTCGTTGTCCAATTTGAATTTGTTCATCCCGACCACAATTTGTTCGCCGGATTCGATCGCCATCTGCGTTTGATAGGACGCGTGCTGGATTTCCCGCTGCATGTAGCCCGCTTCAATCGCCGCAACAGCGCCGCCCATCTCGTCGATCTTCTCGATGTATTCCCAGACGCGGGCTTCGATTTCGTCTGTCAGCGCCTCAATATAATAAGAACCGCCGAGCGGGTCGACCGTATCCGCGACACCGCTTTCGTACGCGATAATTTGCTGCGTGCGCAGGGCGATTCTCGCCGATTCCTCAGTCGGCAGCGCCAACGCTTCGTCGCGGGAATTCGTGTGCAGACTCTGGGTTCCGCCCAGCACGGCCGCCAGAGCTTGAATCGTCACCCGCACGATGTTGTTGTCAGGCTGCTGCGCGGTGAGCGTGGAACCACCGGTTTGCGTGTGGAAACGAAGCTGCCAGGACTTGGGGTCCTCGGCTTTGAAACGGTGCCGCATGATCTTCGCCCAAATCCGCCGTGCCGCCCTGAACTTCGCGATCTCTTCCAGGAAGTTGTTGTGGGCATTAAAGAAAAACGACAGCCGGGGCGCAAACTTGTCAACCGGCAATCCCGCGTCAATCGCCGCTTGCACATAGGCGATGGCGTTGGACAGGGTAAAGGCGACTTCCTGCACTGCGGTGGAACCCGCTTCCCTGATATGGTAACCGGAAATCGAGATCGTGTTCCAGTTGGGCACTTTTTCCGCGCAGTATTCGAAAATGTTGGTGATCAGCCGCATCGAAGGCTTCGGCGGGTAAATGTAAGTTCCACGCGCCACATACTCTTTCAAAATATCGTTTTGAATCGTGCCGGTCAATTTGTCGGAGGAAACGCCCTGCTTTTCGCCGACGGCTATGTACATCGCCAGCAGGACCGACGCGGGGGCGTTGATCGTCATGGAAGTGCTGACCTTATCGAGCGGGATTCCCTGAAACAAAGTTTCCATATCCGCGAGAGAAGAAATGGAGACCCCCACTTTTCCGACTTCGCCGCGGGCCATCGGATCGTCGGCGTCATAACCGATCTGGGTCGGGAGATCAAACGCTGTCGACAAACCCGTCTGCCCCTGTTCCAGCAGGTAGCGGAAACGCCGGTTGGTTTCTTCCGCCGAACCGAATCCGGCATACTGCCGCATCGTCCAGTAACGGCCGCGGTACATCGTCGGCTGAATCCCGCGGGTATACGGATATTCGCCCGGAAATCCCAGTTTTTCCAAGTACTCTTTTTGTTGTTCTTCGCCTTTCGGCATGTAGAGCCGGTCTACCTCAATGTCGCTGGACGTGGCAAACCGTTCTTTACGTTCCGGAAATCTTGAAACCGCTTTCCTTGTCTTTTCTTGCCAAGCTTGAAGTCTCTCTTTGAACTCCGACACAGAGGCCCCTCCTACCCTTATCTTTCTGTAATTTGTCTTTTTTTTGAAACTATTATATCACACTGTGAAACGAGATACATACAGAAAAAAAGAGAGCCGATCGGCTCCCGTTCATCCGTTTCCGGATTTTCGCTTCCACCAGGCCGGTTTGGGGCGCACCGGATGCAGCAAATACACGCCCAGCGCGAGAAACAGCAAAATCAGCAAAGGAAAAACCGACAGAAAAATCGGCCAGGGATCGGTCACCCACATGTCGAGAACCGGACTCCCCGGGTAGCGGGGAACATTGGGAATCCGTCTCGGTTCGAACAGTTCGACCAGCATCATCGCCGGATTCAAACTTTGAAAAATCACGGGCAGCGAATTCAAAAACGGATTGTTTTGCAGAAACGGATGATTCGGATAGCGGTTTCCGTTCCACAGCAATTGTTCAATCTCAACAGACAAGAACAGCGATCCCGCGAGAAAAACGAACAAAAAACCGTAGGCGACAACCGTGCTGACGCTGGTGCGTTTAAACCAAACGGAACAGAGAATCCCGAACGACGCGCAAAACAAAACGGTCAGGATGAACAACCCGAAGACTTCCAGCAACTGCAGCGGCGAGATCCCGCCGTATAAAAGCACCAGCGCGTAGATCGGCAGGGTCGCAACGATCAACAGCAGAATAAACGACACGGAAGCCAGCAGTTTGCCGATGACGATCGACGCAGGCGAGAGATGGGTCGTCAGCAAAAGGTTCAGCGTCTGTCTCTCCCGTTCGCCGCTGACGGTGCCGGCCGACAGCCCGGGCGCGACAAAGGCGATCAGCGCCATCTGCACCAACGCCAGGCCGATAAACATCGGTTTGCTCCTCCCGATCTCGATAAACCCTTGCAGGTAAATTTCCTGATACATCAAAAACACTGACATGCCGCCGACAGCCAGCAAATAAAACGCGATAATCAAGGGGGTTTTGACAGTCCGCCAGCGCTGGCGAAATTCTTTTACCAGTACGGGATTGGAAAAGCCCGAAAGAATCCGGTTCATGTTCCCACCCCCTTCGTGATCGCCAGAAACAGGTCTTCCAGATTCCCGGTGTCTTCCCGCATATTGATAACGGGAATTTCCTCTTGCACAAGGTGTTTTAGCAATTCCCGCTGCTCCCGTTCTGTCCCGTCAAAGGTAACGTGCAGTTCGCCATCCGCAACTTTGCTTTTCACAACGCCCGGCTTCCCCTCCAACAGAGCCGCGGCCCGCCGCAACTCCTCCCGGCCGGCGTCCGGCAACAACCCGATTTTCAACAGCCGGTGCCCGTACACCTGTGCCTTGATTTCCTCCACTTTTCCCACCGTCACCAGTTTGCCCGCCTCAATTACGCCGATATCGGTGCACATTTCGGCCAGTTCCGGAAGAATGTGGGAACTGATGAGAATGGTTTTGCCCATGCGGCGCAATTCTTTCAAGATTTCTTTCATTTCGATGCGGGCTCTCGGGTCCAGACCGGATGCCGGTTCGTCCAAAATCAACACTTCGGGATCGTGAACGAGACTTCTCGCCAGACCCAACCGTTGTTTCATTCCTCGCGACAGATAGTCCACGTAGGAATCCGCTTTTTCCGAGAGATTCACCAGTTCAAGCAAATCGCGGATCAGCGCGGGCCGCCTGTTTGCGGGAATGTCGTAAGCCGCCGCGTAAAATTCGAGATACTCGACTGTTTTCAAATTATCGTACACCCCGAAAAAATCGGGCATGTAGCCGACAAGTTGCCGCACCTCACGCGGCTGTTCCGTCACTTCGAAATCCCCGATGTAAGCCTTGCCGCCGGTCGGTTCCAAAAGGGTCGCCAAAATGGACATGGTGGTCGTTTTCCCCGCTCCGTTCGGCCCCACAAAGCCAAAGACGGAGCCTTTCGGAATATAAAGATCCAAATCCGCCAAGGCAACAAACTTTCCGTACTTCTTGGTCAGGCCCTCGATTCGAATCATGCGGTCACCTCCCCTTCGACAAGAATGTGTAACCGCGGTACGGGCCGGTGATCCGGAAACGGGTTTCGGTATTGGATGCGCAGCCAGTTGCCGTTTTGCAGATACGCGTCGACTCGATCCCGCTCGATGGTCAGCCCGCCGTTTTTGGGAAACTCTTCCCATTGCATGGTTTTCCAGTTGAAAATCCTTTTCTCAAACAGTTGCGATTCCTCCTCATCGGCTTGAATCCGGATCCGTCCGACTTGCAACGAGGAAACCGGCTTGGTTTGCATTTCGATTGTGATCTGCCCCTGGCCTCCCACTGTTTTTACAGCCGACGTATCCATCCCGAATCCGCCCGTGATTTCGACGACCCGCGACGGCAGAAGATCGGCGGGTAGTAACACCTTGCTTCCCGGTTTATATTTCAAAGCCAATTCCTGGCGAACAAGGTACAGGGCGCCGCGCTCATTCGGTTGTCCCCTGACTGTAGCGATGTCAAGCGGGTCTTCCGTCCACCCCAGGAGAGTGACGATGCCGTTTTCAAACGGCGTGCGGCGATTTGCATAATCCAGAATCTGATCATACCGCTGAATGATTCCCCATCCTTTGGCGCCAACCGGCATCAGGTCCGCCGGATAGGGCCGGCCGCGGTCAATGTCGGGCGGACCCGGACGGTTTTCAAGCTGCACCAAAATGTCCTGGCTTTTGCCGACCGGCAGATCCGGCACCACGATCACTCTCGAACCGACGACCATCCGCACATCGCGCAGCGCAAAACGGGTACGGTTGGTAATTGTACCGGCCAGCGTCCCCTCTTGCACCGACAGATCCGCCTCTATCTCTCCCGGGTTCCTGACGGCCCCTTTAACCAGCGCCTGCCGCAGCGTCATATAGTCGACATCAGAAAAGTACACCACCTGTTTTTGCTGATCGGATCTCATCAGCGGCGCGGACGACCGGTCGCCGCCTCCACCGAACGGTCTGAGCAGCGTATCCGCCGCGGCTTCGACTTCGTAATCACCCCCGTTTCTCACGACAAACGAATGAGCGGCTTCCACCCTTGCAAAATGAGGGTTTGCAATCTCCACGACACCCGCCGCCTGATTGATCGGTCCGTCGTTTCGGGCCGCCAATCCCGCCGCAAGAATTCCGCCAGTCGACAGCAGCGCCAGAGAAGGCACAGCCAGCCATCCCCATTCCCGCTTGTCCCTCCGGCGCAAAACGAAATAAATCCCCGGCCCCGCGACCAGCACATACATCAGGATGACGACGATCGCGGTTCCGATCGGGACGAGCTGCGACTGCGGAAGATAGCGGCTGGGTCCCGTCAGATACCCGATCCCCTCCCCTTTCGGCATGTTTTTTCCCGCAAGCGAACGGTTGCCAAACAGGATCCTCTCCCACAGTTCGGAGTTGCCGTCCCAAGACACGAGGGAACTCGCTTGCAAATCGTAAGCCGTCCGGATCACTTGCCCAAGACCGACTTTTTTGGCGGCGACCAGAACCGTTTCCCCTTCCTCCAGCAGCACCTTCCCGTCTACGGATTGTGCCTTCGCAACCGGCAAAACCCCGGCAAGCGGCGAACCTGGAGCATACCGGTTGAAAACGTTCAAATTTGTCTGTGTCAGACCGTTCGAGGTGAAGGGCAGCAAATCCTTCAGACCATCGGCTTGATCGGCTTGAGCGGCTGCAGCGAACGGATGTCCCGCCACCAGGGTGCCGCCCAACTCCACCCATTGCCGGAGGGCGTTTGTCTGCTCGGGCGAGAGTGTCAGCGCCGGATCGTTGATCACAATCACATCGAGGGAATCCAATGCGGCAAGCGGCCCGACATCCGCCGCAGACAACGATTGAACGTTGACTCTGCCCCCATACGGATCTTCCTTCCGGTCCATGAAGGAAAACAGATTTTTCTCGCCGATCGTGCCGACCATGACCCCAATGTGCGGAGTTCCTTTCAGGGGAATCTCCTCCCGCTCCTGCCCGTTTTCCAGCAGCGTAACCCTGGTATCCGAATTCAACAGGCCGCCGGGAATTTCCATGACCGCCGTCTCCGACTTTCCCGCCGGGACCCGAATCTGCTTTTCGTATACCTCTGCAGGCAGCTTCCGCCCCCACACGCGCAACACTCCTTCGACGGCCGGTCCCCGACTGGTCACGGTAATTTTGACCGGGGCCCAGCTTTCCGGCTTATAATACCCGTTTACACCCGCCTCGGCCGTCATAAAGACGGATTCCGGTTCCCTGGCGGCGAGAGCGTCCGCGTTGAAAGTGCCGGGTCCAAACATCGCAACCGCAAATACGGTAATCAATCGCAAAATATTCATGCCTCTCCTCATCCCATCCTTCCCGCGCCGTTTTTTACTCAAAGCGCAGTTCCAAACGCTGCAGATAAAATCGTTTCTCCCGTTCCGTCTGCCGCACAAAGTACAAGACGAACTCATTGTTGCCGCCCCAAAGCGGCGCCCAGTCTACCACGCTTGCGGTTGCCGCCAATGTTTGCGGACCGCCGGTTCCCCGGTTTTGCACCTCTTGCAGCCACTCCTGTTCATCTTTTGCCGGAACGACGGAAATATTGGTCAAACGGGTTTTGTGTTCGCCCGATTCTGTCATCAGCCAGATCTCCTGCCGTTTCTCTTCCACCTGGTACACCGGCCTGCCGTCGGCCGCCGCCTGCAAGACCCTGTAGGTGACGTTCGGATAGACATAGGCAATGTACGCCCCGTCAGGCGACCATACCGGCATCAGCCCCTCGGCCAGCTTTTTTTCGTTCCGGCCGTTCCGGTCGACAGACCATATCTCCCTTTTTCCGTCCCTCTCCCCTCCGGCCGGGCGGGAAAACGCCAGTTTGCTGCCGTCGGGCGACCAGACGGGCGTTGCGGCCCGATCCGCCACCTTTTTGGCGCCGGAACCGTCCGTTTTCATAATCCATAACTCGCCGTCCGTTTCACCCGGTCCCCGGCGCCCCTCCACCTTGGTTCTGATAAACGCGATATACCTTCCGTCTTTGGAAAAAACGGGGGTTCTGTCCGTATACCCCGGCGGCGGAGCGGTCAGCTGCCGGACTTCGCGGGTCCGGAAAGAAACGGCACCGATTTTCGATTGTCCCTGCCGTTCGATACTGACCGCAACGGTCGCACCGTCGGGCGAGAAGGACGGGTCCCGGTAAGAACCTTCAGCGGGAGCCGGAAGCAATTCCTGGTCAAACCCGCTGTCCATTCCGCGAATCCAGACCGTTTTGTTCTTCTCAAACGCCAGAAAGCGGGCATCGCTTGTCAAGGCGGGAGGCAAAGCTTCCAACTCCACAGGAAACAACTGCCGTTGCTGGACAACCTCCACACTTTTTTCATCCGTTTCTTTCGGCGAAGAGAGATAGAATGCCAGCAGCGTAACCAATAACGCGACGGCGACGGGAACAGCCCATTTGCCAAACAGGATGCCGGCACGTTGATTTTTCTGCAGCCGGGGACGGTCGTCCGACGCGGCAGAGATGCCGGCAAGCAACTGCTTTCGGAGTTTTGCGCGCAGCAATTCGTTGGCTTGAATCGAATCCCGCAAGGACGACAAATCCCGGGCAAGCTGCGGGGGAAGAATCTCATCGCGTTCCCATTGCTCGTTATTCATGTCTCTCCCTCCTTTCCAATTCCTCATACATGCCGCGAAGCTTCCGGATCGCCCTGTACAGCAGCGTTTTTACCGCCCCTTCCGTCTTGTCGAGTACAGCCGCGATCTCGCTGATCTTTAATTCCGCCACATATTTCATGGACACGACATCCCGGTATTCATCAGGCAATTGCGCCAGCATCTCATGCAAAGTTCTCACGTTTTCCTTGCTGACGATTTCCTCCTCCGTCTGCCAGATGCCGTCCGACAAATCGCTATTCAACTCCTGGCCGTCAATCAACGAACGGCCCTTTTTTCTCAAGTAATCGATATAGGCGTTTTGCGCCACCCGGAAAATCCAGGGACCGAAATGCTCCGTGATCCCGCCGCGCATACATACTTCATACGCCTTGGTGAAAACCAGGGTGGTCACATCGTCGGCATCCCAGTAGTTGCCGATGCGATACCGCAAATACCGGTTCACCTTGTCAAAATACTCATCGTACAAGGCTGCAAAACGTTCTGACGTAACCGGATGGACATGCCGGTCCCTTTTATCCGGGTCCGTAGTTTCCGCCAAACCCGTCCCGAGTTTCTTTCCGCCGGAGAACAACGGCTTCCCTCCTCCCCTGGCGCGAATCCGCCCAATCTGATTTCCTGTGGTCTGCCCGCAACGCGACAAGCGCTTTGCCGGAATTCAGGGTGATCATCCCGCGCCCATTCCGCTTCGAAATTGTACCTCCCATCCTGTAATACGACTGTCAACGTAAATAGTCACACTTCTCGCAAAAATTTTTTCACCCCAACAGGATCATCAAATTTTATAAATTCAGATCATGAAAAAAGTGCCACGTGCACCCTTTTTATGATAATGTTATATTGTGGGTTTGTACCAAAATTTGTTGTACCAAAACTCTGGCGAGGAGGTGACAATTCAGAGATGGAGGAAATGAAAACGATACTGAATGCGATTCTCGAAAACCAGCAGGTTACCAATGCGAAATTGACGGCACTGACTCTGGACGTCCGTAACCTGCAGGGCGAAATGCAACGTACCCACGAACGGCTTGACAAAATTGAAACACGGCTTGACAGGGTGGAAGCGCGTTTGGAGAAAGTCGAAGAGCGGCTTGACGGGGTCGAAGCCCGCCTGGAGAAAGTCGAAGAGCGGCTTGACAGGGTGGAAGCCCGCCTGGACAAAGTCGAAGAGCGGCTTGACGATATTTCCGAATCCGTACAGTTTCTCGTTTACAAAACCGGCGAACACGACAAAGAGATTTACGTATTAAAACGAAAACAAAACGGGTAAAACTAGAGACCTTGCCACTCGCACCGCACGTCAAACACTTCTTCAAAAGACCTTGCCCATCCGCGTTTCACTTCATCCATCGGAATTTCACATCCCAGCAGTTTCTGCACGGAGGTTACCCCTTTGTCCGCAATCCCGCAGGGAATAATATGGGAAAAATGCGACAGATCCGGCTGTACATTCAAAGCGAAACCGTGGGACGTGACGAATGTTTTGCCCTCCCGGTCGCGGGTTGCCTTGACACCGATGGCGCAGATTTTTTCGTCTCCCACCCAGACGCCCGACAGTCCTTCGATCCGCCCGCTTTCTATGCCGTATTCCCGCAAAAATCGGGTCACAACCTCCTCAAGCATCCGGATATATTGACGCACATCGTTTCCCCAGCGGCTTAAGGGCAGAATCGGATACCCGACCAGTTGGCCGGGTCCATGATACGTGACATCCCCGCCGCGATCCGCTTCAAAAAGCGAAATGCCCAACTCCTTCAATTGGGTTTCGTCAACCAACACGTGATGTTCACCGCCGGCACGGCCGATCGTGTATACCGGTGGATGTTCCAGCAAATAGACACGGCCGGTCGCCCCATCCGCCATAACTTCCTGCACCGCCCGTTTTTGCAGGTCAAAAGCGGCTCCGTATTCCATCTGTCCAAGATCAATGATCCGGAAATTTGTCTTCATATCGCGCCCTCTCTCGTAATTCATGCAATCGCAACATAATGGCAATCCGTATCCCTACCGAAAACGAATGCTGACCCCCCGCAAAACGAATACGAAAAGAACCCCCGCACTCCGCGAGGGCCTTTCGCTATTTCAAACGCGCTTCCGCTTGTTGAACCTGTTCGTGCGCATGGTACGAACTCCGCACCAGCGGGCCGGACTCGACATGTTTGAACCCCCGCTTCATTCCTTCTTCTTTCAGAGCGGCAAACTCTTCCGGCGTCCAGAAGCGGACAACATCCAGATGCTGCCTGGTGGGCTGCAGGTACTGCCCGATGGTCAGAATGTCACAATCGACAGCCCGCAAATCGTCCATCGTTTGCAGAACCTCTTCGTAAGTTTCGCCTACACCGAGCATGATGCTCGACTTTGTGGGAATATCGGGCCGCAGTTTCTTCGCCCGCCGCAGCAGTTCCAGCGAGCGGTCGTATTTCGCCTTCGCCCGCACCTTATCCGACAACCGGCGGACAGTCTCGATATTGTGGTTCAAGATGTCCGGCCGCGCATCCATTACCGCTTTCAACGCATCCCGATTGCCCTGAAAGTCGGGAATCAAAACCTCGACCGAACACCATGGACGCTTCTCGCGAATCGCCCGGATCGTGGCTGCAAAAATCGCCGCTCCGCCATCGCGCAAATCATCCCGCGCAACCGAAGTCACCACGACATGCTGCAATCCCATGGCTTCAACCGACTCGGCGACGCGGATCGGTTCTTCCCAATCCAGTTCGGTCGGCATACCGGTTGTGACCGCGCAAAACCGGCATGCCCGCGTACAGACCGAGCCGAGGATCATGAACGTGGCCGTCCGGTTCGCCCAACATTCAAAAATGTTCGGGCAGCGCGCTTCCTCGCAAACCGTGTGAAGCCGGTTCCCCCGCATCAACTCTTTCAGTTCCGCAAAATTTTGATTCGTGTTCAGCCGGATCTTCAACCACTCCGGCCGCCGCAGCGGTCGATCCGGATGCGGTTGCGGCTCGGTTATAACATTGAGTTCTTCCACCCTTCACACCTCCATAGGGTGATTCGGCGTTTACGCCGTGACACGTTTGAATCCCTGCAGCGACATTAATATAAATTGACGCTGCTGCCGTCAAAAGACTCGAGACGCCGCTTCACCGCAGCGAGAAATTTTCCGCACACAAACCCGTCGAGCACCCGGTGATCGAGCGACAAACACAAGTTCATCATCGACCGGACGGCGATCGCGTCGTTGTCCAGCACAACCGGGCGTTTCACAATCGATTCCGTCGTCAAAATCGCCGCTTGCGGCGAATTGAGAATCGGCTGGGACAGAATCGACCCAAACGCCCCCGTATTGTTCACCGTAAACGTTCCGCCCGCAACGTCATCTGGCGTCAACTTGCCGGCACGCGCCTTCGCCGCCAGATCGTGAATCGCATGCGCAAGTCCCAAAATCGACATGCGGTCGGCATCTTTGATCACCGGAACGAACAGCGCATCGTCTGCCGCCACGGCGATCGAGATATGAATCCGTTTTTTTGCAATAATTTTATCTCCCGCCCATGTCGAGTTCAAGATCGGGTATTCCTTCAGCGATTCCACCACCGTTTTGATAAAAAACGGCAAAAACGTAAGCGGAATCCCCTCTTTTTGTTGAAACGCTTCTTTAACCGAATCGCGGAACTTCACCAGATTCGTCACATCCGCTTCCACCATCGTCCAGGCATGGGGCGCCGTATGTTTGCTTTCCAGCATTCGCTTTGCGATTGTCTGGCGGATTGCGGTCACCGGAATTGCTGTGTCCCCGTTTTCCAAAGTTTGCGCTTGGGGCGGGAATTTAAAACCGCCGGCGGCGACCGCTTCCGCTTTAACCGGCACGGGAGGGTCCGGAATTTCCGGGGCAGCGGCCGGCAACGGCTCCCCGCCTCCGCTTCCCGCCGCTGTGCCGCCCTGTTCCAGAAACGCAAGAACGTCCTTGCGGGTGATCCGCCCGCCAATTCCGGTTCCCGCGATCAGCGCCGGATTGAGGTTGTGCTCCTGCAGCAAGCGGGCGACCGCCGGAGAAAACCGGCTCCGCCCCCGTCCTTCTTCCGGCCCCCCGGTCTGTGCAGTCAAACGCGGATGGCCCAACCTGCCAGCACCGGTTTCCGTTAAAACCGCTCCAACCGTATCGCCAACGGCTGCCGCAACATCCGTTTCCGGCCGCGCCAGGCCCACCGCTTCCGATTCCCCCCGATCTTCCGCGATCACCGCCATCACCGTTCCGACCGGAACCGTTTCCCCTTCGCGAACGAGGATTTCGGACAGCACCCCTTCTACATCGGACGGAATTTCCGCATTCACCTTATCGGTCATCACTTCACACAGCGGATCGTATTTCTGAACCCGGTCACCAGGCTGTTTCAGCCATTTTGCAACCGTTCCTTCCGTGACCGATTCGCCAAGTTGTGGCATCTTTACTTCCATCCCGCGCCCCCTCCTTTTAAAAACAGGATGTTTTCTCCGTTAGAACTTCGCCAATTTCCGCATCGCGTCGGCGATCTTCGGCGGGTTTAACAGGTAAAACTTTTCGAGCGGCGGGCTGTAAGGCATCGCCGGTATTTCCGGGCCGCACAAACGCATGATCGGCGCGTCGAGATCGAACAACGCCTCTTCCGCCAGGATGGCCGACACTTCGGCTCCGATGCCGCCGAATTTGTTGTCTTCGTGGACGATCAACACTTTTCCCGTTTTTCTCGCGGCCGCCAAAATCGTCTCCACGTCAAGCGGCTTCAGGCTTACAAGATCGACGATCTGGACGGAGATGCCTTCCTGCGCCAGGTTCTCCGCCGCTTCCAGGCAGAAGTGAACCATCAGGCCGTAGGTAAATACCGTAATGTCCGTTCCCTCCCGCTTTATATCCGCCTTGCCGATCGGCAGCACATAATCACCCTCCGGCACTTCCCCCTTGATGGAACGGTAACAACGCTTGTGCTCCAGGAACAAAACAGGATCTTCGTCGCGGATGGCGGCTTTCAGCAACCCTTTGACTTCGTAAGGCGTGGAAGGGGCCACAATCTTGAGCCCCGGCACATGGTGAAAAAGCGCCTCCACACTCTGGGAGTGATACAGCGCTCCGTGTACGCCGCCGCCGTAGGGAGTACGGATCGTGACGGGACAAGTCCAGTCTCCGTTCGACCGGTAGCGGATCCGGGCGGCTTCCGAAACAATCTGGTTATAAGCTGGCATAATAAAATCGGCAAATTGGATCTCCGCCACCGGACGCATCCCTACCATCGCGGCGCCAATCGCCACCCCGACAATCGCGGATTCCGCCAGCGGTGTGTCCATGACCCGGTTTTCGCCAAATTTTTCGAGCAAGCCCGCAGTCGTCCGAAACACCCCGCCGCGCACTCCGACATCCTCCCCCAGAACAAAGACGCGCGGATCCTTTTCCATCTCTTCCGCCAGCGCTTCGGTCACCGCTTCAATGTAAGTTTTGATCGCCATCTCCCATCCCCCCTCACTCCGCGTAGACGTGCAGCAACGCGCTTTCCGGATCGGCGTAAGGTGCCTTCTCCGCCGCTTCCGTCGCTTCGTCGACTTCCTGCATCACACGTTCTTCATATTCGTTGACCAACGTCTCCGACAGAATACCTTCCTGTAGCAGGTACTCCTTGAATCTGAGGATCGGATCTCTCTTCTTGGCTTCTTCCACTTCCTCGCGGGAACGGTACGTGCGATCGTCGTCATCGGAGGAATGGGGCACCAGCCGGTAAGTCTTGGCCTCGATCAGAGTTGGACCTTCTCCTTTGAGCGCTCGTTCGTGCGCTTCCTTAAAAACACGGTAGACTTCCAATACGTCGTTGCCGTCCACTATGACACCCGGAAAACCGTATCCGACGGCGCGGTCCGCCACATTTTCACAGCCGAGCTGTTTGCTCACCGGAACCGAGATCGCATATTTGTTATTTTCCACAAAGAAGATCACAGGCAGTTTGTGAACCCCCGCAAAGTTGCAGGCTTCGTGAAAATCGCCCTGATTGGTCGAACCTTCGCCAAGCGATGTGAACGCAACTGTCCGATCGCCGCGGAGCTTGGCCGCAAGCGCAATCCCCACCGCATGCGGAACTTGCGTTGCGACGGGAGAAGAACCGGTGACGATGCGGTATTTTTTGCCGCCGAAGTGACCGGGCATTTGGCGCCCCCCCGAATTGGGATCTTCCGGTTTTGCAAATGCGGCCATCATGACATCCCGCGCGGTCTGGCCAAACACAAGCGCAACGCCCAAATCGCGGTAATACGGGCACACGTAATCCCGTTGCCGGTCCAATGCGTAAGCGGCTCCCACCTGTGCCGCCTCCTGCCCTTGACATGAGATGACGAACGGGACCTTCCCCGCCCGGTTCAACAGCCATTGGCGTTCGTCAAGCCGCCGCGCCAACAGCATGTAATAATACATGTCCAACAGTTGCTCTTTTGAAAGGCTCAACTCTTCATGCCGGCTCATCCTGTTTCCTCCCCTGACAATATTCCCGCGAAATGTTTTTTCCCTCAGAAGTGTATCGCCCGGCCTTCAACCGCCAGCGCGGCTTCGCCGATCGCTTCCGAAACGGTCGGGTGCGGACGGATCGCCAACGCGACTTCCCAAGCGGTTGCATCAAGTACCATGGCGAGCCCCGCTTCCGAAATCATGTCGGTCACATGCGGTCCGATCATGTGCACGCCGAGCAGATCGCCGGTTTTGGCGTCGGACACGATTTTTACGAAACCGTCCACTTCCCCTTGCACCAGGGCTTTGCCGATCGCCCGGAACGGAAAACTCCCGACTTTGACTTCATGCCCGCGTTCTCTCGCCTGTTTTTCGGTAATTCCCACGCTGGCCACTTCCGGCCGGGAATACGTGCAACGGGGGATGCGGTCGTAATTGAGGGGATGCGGATGCAACCCCGCGATTTTTTCGACAGCCACAATCCCCTCGTGGGCCGCCGCATGGGCCAGCTGCAAACCGCCGATCACGTCGCCGATCGCAAAAATATTCGATTCGGCCGTTTGCATATAGGGATTCACCTGGATAAAACCGCGCTCGACTCTCACTTCCGTAGCTTCCAGGCCGATATTGTCAATGACCGCCTCGCGCCCCACCGCGACCAGAATTTTCTCTGCAAAAAGGGTTTCCGTCTTATCTCCCCGCCGCACCCGGACGGAGACTTGATCACCCTCAATCCGCACGGTTTCCGGCAACACTTGGGTGTCCGTCATGATTTTCATGTTTCGTTTTTTGAAATTGCGGGCCAGCTCATGGGCCACCTCTTCGTCTTCCAGAGGCAAAATGTGCGGCATCGATTCGACCAGTGTCACGTCGCAGCCGAAGTCGTTCAGCATCGAAGCCCATTCGACGCCGATCGCGCCGGCGCCGATGATGATGATTGATTTTGGGACTTCGGGCAGTTCCAGCGCGTGATCCGAGTTAATGATTTTGTCCCCGTCAAAATCCAATCCGGGCAGAGCCTTCGGACGCGAACCGGTGGCGATAATCACGTTGTTGGGAGTCAATATTCCGGATTCCCCGCCCGGCCGTTCTACCCGGATGGCGCCGGCCCGCGGCGAAAAAATCGAGGGACCCGCCACCCGCCCGAATCCTTCGAGCACCGGAACATTGTTCTTTTTGAGGAGATGCTGAACCCCTTTGTAAAGCTGGGCCACGATTTTGTCCTTGCGCTCCGCGACCCGTTTGAAATCAAGTGTCGCTTCCCCCGTTACAACTCCAAATTCGTGGAGTTTTTTTGCCACATGAAACATCTCGGCGCTTTTCAACATCGCTTTCGAAGGCATGCAGCCTTTATGCAGGCAGGTGCCTCCCAACTTCTCCTTTTCCACAACCGCGACTTTCAAGCCCAATTGGGCGGCGCGGATTGCAGCCACGTAACCGCCCGTGCCGCCTCCCAGAATCACAAGATCGTATTGTTCCGCCATAAGTCCTCCCCCCAAAGTGAAGCTAAGCAACGCACGCTCCCGCCAAAGCGACAGCTCTTTAAAACGTAACAACCGCTTTACTTGATAAAGTAACAACCTCTTTACTTGCTGAGAAGATGCCGCTCATTCAACAGGAAACTGCTCCGCGTGCGCCGCAGGGTCTCAATCCGCTGTTCCGCCAAACGGTCCGCCGCTTTGTAAGTGGGAATCCCTTCCGTCCTGGCGATTTTGTATACGTTCAACAAGATGTTGTAAATATTTTCCACTTTCTTTTTCGCCCGTTCCGCGTTGTATCCTTCCAACTCGTCGGCGACGTTGATCAATCCGCCCGCGTTGATTACGTAATCGGGCGCGTACAGGATTCCCATCTCCTGCAGTTTGTCCCCATGCCGCTCTTCCTTCAGCTGGTTGTTGGCCGAACCGGCGACGACTTTGCACTTTAACCGCAAAATCGTATCATCATTAATGACCGCCCCCAACGCGCAGGGCGCGAAAATGTCGCATTCCGCCGCGAAGATGTCTGCCGGCGCCACCGCTCGCGCACCAAATTCGGTCTTCACGCGATTCAGGTTCTCTTCGTTGATGTCGGTTGCGATCAACTTCGCTCCGGCTTCGTGCAGGTGCTTGCACAGATGGTACCCGACATTGCCGACGCCCTGGACGGCGACAACCTTTCCTTCCAGCGAATCGGAACCAAACGCCTCCTTTGCCGACGCCTGGATCCCCCGAAACACGCCAAGCGCCGTCATCGGGGACGGATTGCCGGACGAGCCGAAGACTTCCGATACTCCGGTTACGTACCTGGTTTCCTGATGGATAATATCCATGTCGTGGACGGTGGTTCCAACGTCTTCGGCGATGATATAACGCCCGTTCAGACTCTGAATGTAGCGCCCCAATGCCCGAAACAGCGCCTCGCTCTTATCGGTCCTCGGATTGCCGATGACGACGGTTTTGCCGCCGCCCAAGTTCAATCCCGCGACCGCCGCTTTGTATGTCATCCCTCGCGCCAGGCGCAGCGCGTCTTCAATCGCGTCTTCTTCCGACGCGTATGTCCACATTCGGCATCCGCCGAGAGCCGGCCCCAAGGTCGTGTCGTGAATCGCGATGATCGCTTTCAAATCGGACGCTTCATCCTGGCAGAACACCAGTTGTTCGTAATCATACTTCCGCATGTACTCGAAAATCTTCAATGCCAAAGCCCCCTTGAAGAATTTTGCGCGGAATTATGATCAGGTAATAATATCAAGTTATGATACCTACACCATACCATATTCCGCCGGAAGAGGAAAGAGGTGAAAAGAATTCAGAATGATCGCCATAAGCATAATGCAAAGTTTATGCCAACCCTTGGAAAGCGCTTTTTTAAGCGCCCATCCGGCCTGTGAGGAGCAACTGTGAATTTTTGTTCACGTTGCCTGAAATAAATTTCATGAAGTATTTTTCATGGTTGTTTCTCTGCTCACAGTCCGTATTTCTCCAGCTTGTTGTATAAGTGGCGGACAGACACCCCGAGGATTTGGGCCGCCCTGGTTTTGTTCCCGGAAGCCGCCCTGAGCGCCCGCAAAATGTGATCTCGTTCCGCCCCTGCCACAACTTCGTCAAGGGTTGGCAAGGAGACCGTTTCCTTCGGCCGCCCCTGAAGCTCCTGCTGCTGCCGGTTCTGCTGCAACTCCGGAAGATGCCGTTCTTCAATTACCGTTTCGCCGAATTGCATGTTGATCATGGCGCGTCCCAACACGTTTTCGAGTTCGCGCACATTCCCCGGCCAATCGTACGCCATGATTTTGGCGAGGGCGCCGTCCGCTATCCGTTCCACATTGCGCCCATAGTCCTGGTTCAACTTGCGGATCAGCTGCAGACATAGCGCCGGCAGGTCTTTTTTCCTCGCCCGAAGCGGCGGAATCCAAATCGGCAAAACGTTCAAGCGGTAATACAAATCCTCGCGAAAACGTCCGCTGCGGATCGCCCGCTCCAGGTCGACGTGGGTGGCCGCAATTACCCTGACATCGACCGCAATCGGTTTGGAAGAGCCGACGCGCAAAATTTCTTTTTCCTGTAGCACGCGCAAAATCTTCGCCTGAGTGCTGACCGACAGTTCGCCGATTTCATCGAGAAAAATCGTTCCGCCGGACGCCTCTTCAAACAATCCTTTTTTGCCGCCGCGCACAGCTCCGGTAAAAGCGCCTTCCTCATATCCGAACAACTCGCTTTCCAAAAGCGTTTCCGAAATCGCCGCGCAGTTCACCCGGATAAACTGCTTGTAACGGCGGACGGACGCGCTGTGAATGGCGTGCGCGAACAATTCTTTTCCGGTGCCGGATTCCCCTCTCAGCAAAACGGTGGCCGGCGTTTGGGCGGCCAGCTTGGCTTGTTCGATCGCCATCTGCATTTCTCCCGACGTGCCGATGATGTCGTCAAACGTATATTTGGCTTCCAGTTTGCGGATCAATTTTTTCGCCGCGTCCAATTCATCCGTCAGTTTTTTGATTTCGGAGATATCCTGGATGACCGCCACGCTGCCTTTCAACTTGCCCCCCACCAGCACGGGAGCCACGTTCACCAGCACCTCCCTGCGGTTGGGTCCGACTTTCATCTGGGCGCCCCGCACGGCTTGCCCGGTTTGCAAAACCCGCATATGCATGCTTTCCCCTTCCGCGATGTCGACGGTAGCCGGTTTCCCCAACACGTCCCGCTCGGTCAGGCCGGTCAAGCGTGTATAGGCCGGATTGATCAAAAGCCCGTACCCTTTTTCGTCCACTACCGAAATCGCGTCCTGCGTCGAATGAATGATGGCGCTTAGCAGAGACCGGATCTCTTTTAGATTGGTCACTTCTTCCGCCAGCGCCTGGATTTCGGTTACGTCGCGAAAAACGGCGACGGCCCCGACCACATTGCCGTTGTCGTCAGACACCGGAACCCGGTTGGTAATGATTCGGGTCCCGTCCAGCGACTGGAGCTGGTTCAGTTCCGGCCGACCCGACCGCAGCACCAAGTGCAGCCGGGTGTTCGGAATCACATCTTTTGCCGGACAGCCGATCGCGTCTTGCGAAGGGATACCGGTAATCCGCTCCGCCGCCGCGTTAAACAGCCGGATGACTCCATTTTGATCGACGGCGATCATTCCGTCATGGGTCGAATTGAGAATCACTTCCAGCTCCCGGCGCTGTTGCGTTAAGCGCAAAATCAACTGTTCCCGGTCTTCGAGCAACGACATCAAAAGCTGCGCAATGGCGCCAGGGATCAACGTGGCATGCGCGGGCTTGCGGTTGGCTATCTCTTGATAAGCCTCTTCCGAACCGGTCGCTTCGATGATCAGATCCAACGGTTCGCTGAAAAACCGGTCAAAACTGCAATCCGTCGGAATCCCCAACTGCCGGGCCAATTGAATGCCCGGCGCCTGCTCGTCGACGTCGACCACGCCGACAACCTGAATTTTCCCCTTATCCGCCAGCAGCCGCAAAATCGAAGTGCCGCCTTTGCCGGCTCCAATCAGCAATACTTGTTTCATCCGTCCCACCAGTCTTCTGTCTGAAATATTTTGCATGAAATTTTTTTCATAACTTGATTCTACATGCTGGTTGTCGCCCGAGTAAATCAAAGCAAAACCATTTACACAAGAAGACCGGTTGGGATATAATTTTTCGGACATTGCAATCGGAAAGGAAGGGACCACTTATGCTGCGCTTGGTGTCCTGGCTGATCTTGATCTCGATTTTCCTGCTTACCGGATACGGGTTAAACTTGCTCCGGGTTGCCGTTATGGATAAAATTGCCGATCCGTCGGCGATTGTCTGGTGGCGCATCCTGATCGGAAGCGTGCTGATGCTTGGCGGCCTCTTTTTTCTCGGCGGTTTCATTTATTATCGCGACAAGAAACGCGGCATGGTGCGCAAGCCTGCCTGGAAACAGAAAAAAAACCGGCAATGAGGCGAGTTCCTTAACGCGCCTGCTCCCGGCCAAGTCGGTCCAGCCACGCCAGCCATTTATTGCTCTCAATCAGCTTTGTCAGGGAACGCGATTCCGTATAGACGTGAAGCGCGATTAAAATTGCCAGAATGACGAAGCGAACGCCGAAATCAAAGGATTGGGCCGCAAGATACCCGAGCACGGCCCCGAGAAAATTGGCCCCCGTATCCCCCATCATGGCTTTGCCGCGCAAATCCGTCGGAAAATAGGCAACTGCCGTGCCCGCCAGCATCATAAGCGGAACGGATGCCGCAGAAGATGCGAAAAAGAGCAGTGTGCAAATCTGGAACAACACAACCTTCAACGCTCTTCCCGGCCGTACGTCCAGCAAATTGACCCCATTCGCCGATAAGGCGATGAGCAGCGTGTCGACCGCCAGCGAAAAAACCTTTTGCACGCCCCACGCATGGGATTCGGCCGACGCCTCCGACATTCCGGACAGCGCGGCGGCAAACGCCAACACGAGGCCGCCCGCCGCTTTCATCAATCCGGTAGTCAGTTCCCCATCGCGAATCCATTTTCGCAAATGACCTTGCAATCCTCCCGTTTGCCGCGACCCCGCCAGATCATCCAGCAATCCCAGGAAGGCCATGCCGCAAGCCAAGAATAGCACCGGCTCCGTATGGGCAGACACTTGCAGCAACCGCTCCCCGCCCATCATCAGGACATCGACTGCCGAAAATGCCGCGACCAACGCGATTCCCGCCGCCACGGGAAGCGGATCGCCTTTGTAATTTGGCCGAACCCAGCCGGCTTGCCGCAGCATCCGTTGAACGGGAGGCAACACAAGCCTCGTCAAACCCGCGCACAAAACAAACCCGGCTACGGAAAGCGCAAACACTGTCCACTCCGCCTGCATCCCTGCCCCCATCGTTTACCTCCAACTGGAAGTCGAATCTTCGATTTGCATCAGCTCGGGCGATTCCCGCCAGCGTTCCAAGAGCGCCCCGGCCACATGCCAGAATTGTCTTCCGCGGTGCAAAAATCCCCATAGCGATCTGCCGTATTCTCGGTTTTTCATCGCGACCGGCACTTCCACAACACGGTACCCCGCGCGCAGGGCGTCAATCGTCATGGCGACTTCCGCGCCGTATCCGTCCGCCAGATTCAAATGGCGAATGATTTCCCGCCGGAACACTCTCTGTCCCGATAACGGCGCTTGGACCGCAAACCCTGTCAGCCGCCGGATTCCCCATTTCGCAAGCCCTTTTACGATGCCAAACCCGTTCTTTCCTTTCACCGGAGGAAATTGGGCGATGGCCAGATCCGCTTCACCGTTGCGAACCGGTTCCAGCAACCGTTTCAACTCAACGGCTTGTCCGCCGATGTCAGCGTCGATCACCGCGACGATTTCGCTTTGCAGTGATTGAAGTCCGGTTTTTAACGCCTGTCCTTTGCCGAAGTTTTGCCGATGCCAGACAACCCGTGCGCCGGCCCGCAGCGACCGGGCAGCGGTTTCATCGGCCGATCCGTCGTCCACAACCAAAATCTCGGTGATTTCCGACAGCGTTCGGACGGCGCGGATCGTGTCGGAGATCCGCTCCGCCTCGTTGTATGCGGGTATAATCACTCCAATTTTCAAGGCTGCTGCACCTCCTTCCATCTTTCCGGCGGCCATCCGTCCAGCCGGGGAAGCAACGCGTCGGCGGTTTGCTTGACGCCAAAACTCCCGTCCGTTCCATTGATCAATTCGACTAGCGATAACAGCCCGCTTGCCTGGTCCACATTGTCCACCGTCGGGATCCCGAGCTTGCGGTATCCCAGAACGATGGACGATTCCGCGTCCGACCTTTCGGCTCCGATCACCCGCATGTTGTGTTTGCACAGTTCCTTTAAGAAAGGCAGATCAAACATTTGCATGCGCGAAGGCGCGTTCTTTCCGGTTCCCGCCAGCACCAGCACCGCATCCGGCCGATTGCCCAACCGACCTTGCGTTTCGATCCATCCCTTTGCCCGCAAAACAACGGGCCACTCGGAGGAAGCGGCACCTGCGACGCTGTTTGCCAAGGCTTGGGCCGCACGGGCCAGCACGGCGGCTTCGTTCGTTTCCTGCGGCGTTCCGAGCCCTTCCGCCAACACTGGCCACGCGGAGGCGTCAAGGAACGCTTCCGGGTCTTTGGCTTTGACGACCGCCTGTATCCGCGCTCCCGCGTTTTGCAGCCAGGCGGTCACTTTTGACACATCCCCTTTTTCAAACTGCACAAGGACGATATTTTTACCGGCCAGCCTGCCTCTGACGTACATGTCGCCGATCTGCCGGATCGCCTGGTCGGCTTGCTGGAGTTGCCGCGTCAATTCCGATGCCTTCCGGCTCCATCTGGAAGTTTCCAGCCGCGAAGCGTTGTATTTTTCCTCCAGACGGTCAAGCAGCGCAAGTTGTTCTTTCGGAAACAGATCCTGCCCGACGGAACCGCCCAGCAAAATTCCGATTCCCAACGCCATGAACACCGCGCTGACCGTGACCAGATGATAGCGGAATCCGTACACCCGCTCTCCTCCTTACGCAAACAGCAGCTTGATTTTCCAATACAGGATGCGAAGGATGTTCCGGACCACCGGATTCACCGCCGCCAGCACCGCCACCGGAATCAGTGCCGCAAGCGTGACCATCAACAAAGCTTTCCACGAAACGCCGGTCTGATACAACTGGCTGACACCCTTGGCATCCACAAGTTTCGGGCCAATTCGCAGGCGGGTCAGCAGGGTGCTGGCCATTCCTTCCCTCCCTTTTTCCAAAAAATCGACCATGTTCGTATGTGTGCCTACGGCCACAATCAGATCGGCTCCCATCTGATGCGCGATCAGCATCGCAATGTCTTCGCTTGTCCCGGGAGCCGCATAGCGGTGCGCTTCCAGCTCCAGACTTTCCAGGCGCTTCAATCCGGGCGCCCGGCCGTCTGGATAGGCGTGCACCAGCAACTCCGCCCCGCACGTGAGAGCCGCATCCGAAACGGAGTCCATGTCCCCGACGATCAGATGCGGCCGAAAACCGGCTTGCAACAACGCGTCCGCCCCGCCGTCCACACCGATCAGCACCGGTTTTCGTTCCCTGATGTAATGGGCGATCGCCTGCAGATCCTCCCGGTAGGTGCTGCCGCGGACAACCACCAGTGCATGCCTGCCGCGGATTCGCGTTTCCAGCTTGAGCGGCGGCAGGGGACCGAGGAAAAAGTCTTTCTCCCGGCTGGCGTACCGCAGAGTGTTGTCGAGAAACCGATGCAGTTCGTTTGCAGCGTTGGATTTGGCGAGCGCCAACCGCTTGGCGATCTCTTGTTGCGTCAATACTTTGCCTTGCCCAAGATAACGGTCCCGTACATACAAGGCCCCGTCCAGCACGGTTACGGGATCGCCGTCCCGCAAAACGTCAAACGCCCCGGGGCGTTCATCCTGGTCGTCTCGTCGCTCCAAATCGATCACCGGAATTCCGGCCTGCAACAACAGCAGGGGGCCGCGGTTGGGATAACGGCCCGTCATCGAGCAGCGGGTATTGACGACTGCTTTGACTTTTGCTTCAATTAACCCTCTGGCCGCGATCTCGTCCAAATCCTCATGCGCCAATACAGCGATCTCCCCAGGTTTGAGCCGCGGGATCAAATGTTTGGTTTTTGCGTCGCACCGCACCAACCCGGCCAGCCGGATCGGCGCGGCGGGTACCCGTCTGGGAAGAATCGCCATCTCCATCCCGCCTTCCCGTTTGTGATGCTGAACTTTGGAATTAGTATGCATTGGCGGAATCTTTTTCATACCACAAGGAAAATGGGCATTCGCCAGGTCCTTGCCGCAGGCGGATGCCGAATCTCTGACCGCCAAATTCTGATCGGGGCCTCAGCTTTACACGCCGCAGCATTATCCGACAAAAGACGCCCGCCTCCACCACCGACTCTGGTTCCTTGGACGGGGATCAAATGCATGTTTTCCGGGCATACTCTTCAGAAACGGAACAAACCCGTTACGGACACCGTATCCGTCTTATTGGGTAATCCTGAACGCAAGTTGTGTCGGAAACAGAATCCTGAGACAGTAAAAGTAAAAACGGAAGGTCAGCAAAAATGGGAGGTTGTTTCAATGGGGTATGACGAAGTACACTACCAAAACGAAAACGACGAGGCGGAAGAAACCGACCGGATGGTCAATGAAGGCGGAGGCGTAGTCGCACAAAACAATCCGCCGGGAGCGCTCATCCAGCGCAGCTCCCTGACGGAAGTCAAAGGTCAGCCCGGGGAAGAAGCCCAGACCGGCGGGCTGTCCCAAAAGGGCAACCCCAAATGAGTCAGTTCCAAATTTGAATGAGTTAGCCTCCACAGCCCTTATCGTTATCTGACCGGTCTTGTTAAAAACGGATGGATTCTATCACCGATTTGAATACCTCAAGCATGCCGGCACCTCCCACCATCCTTACGTTATGATGGTATCACATTTTTTTCACCTGTTGTTTCAGGATCTTTCCGCTGGCGTTTCGAGGCAGTTCCTGTACGAATGAATACAAGCGGGGACACTTGTAATCCGCAAGATGACCCGCCACAAATTCCCGTAATTCCTCTTCTGTAACTTCGGCTTTTGGCACGACGACAGCTTTGACTGTTTCTCCCCATTCCTCATGCGGTACCCCGATCACACAGGATTCGAGCACGGCAGGATGCTTGGCAAGCACCTCTTCAATCTCTCTCGGGTAAATGTTCACTCCGCCGGAGATAATCACGTCTTTCTTGCGGTCAACGATGTAAACATACCCGTCCTCGTCCCTATATGCAATATCGCCTGTATACACCCAGCCGTCGCGGATTGTTTCGGTTGTTGCCTGCGGATTGTTGTCATACGCCAGCATTAAGCTGTCTCCCGACAAGATGATTTCTCCGAATTCGCCTGGCGCCGTTTCACTTCCGTCGGCACGAACCACCCTGAATTCCATGTTGACTGCCGTATTTTTCCCGATGCTTCCGGCTTTGGTCAGATGCTCTTCCGGACGCAGGAGGCTTCCGTTCGGTCCGGCTTCCGTCAGGCCGTACACCTGAAAGAAATTGTCATTCTGAAACGCTTCCCGCACGCGTTCGTAGGAAACCAGCGCAAGCGGACCCCCGCCGTATGCGAAAACCCTTATGCTCGACAGATCATACTGTTGCAGTCGCGGATCTTTGGCAGCCATCAGATAGGCCACCGGAGCGGCAAACACAAAGGTGACTTTCTCCTTGTGAATCCATTCCAGGAACGCCTGCGGAGTGAAATCGCTCAATACGTGGGTACAGCCGCAATATAAACCGCTGATAAAAAACGTATTGAGAGGCGCCGAGTGGGACAACGGCATAATGGTCAGCATGCGATCATTTCTTGTCAATTGAAACTCGATGGAGATGCCGTATGCAATGGACAGAATTCGTTCATGGTTGAACAGGACACCTTTTGGCACACCTGTGGTTCCCGATGTAAACAATATTTCACATACTTCCCGTGAATCGATCGGCAAATTCAAGTTGTCTTCCGAATAGGATTCCGCCTCCTGCGCAGTATCTTGGATGCAAAATGTATGCTGCAGCGGGAATGATTGAGTAAGTGACTGCACTGTTTGCAGCAATTCCTTCTCGTAGAAGATTCCTGCGGCATTTGAGTTGCGAAGGATGACTTCCAGTTCGTTCGATGTCAACCGGATATTGATTGACATAGGGATGGCTCCGAGTTTTATCAATGAGAAATAGGCATAGAAGAAATGCTCGTTGTTTCTTGACATAACCGCAACCCGGTCACCCTTCCGCAAACCTTGATCCTGCAAGTATCTGGCGATCCGGTTGCAAGTTTCGTTCATTTTGGCATAGGTCAAACGATTGGTTGCGCTAATGAATGCCTCCTTGTCAGGATACTTTCTCGCGTTTCGTTCAAGTACACCATGAATGGTAATTCCGTTAGCATTCATTTTCCCTCCCCCTTTCTCTCCAAGAATTTTTCCTTGTGGGCCAATATCTCGTCTTTCAGCATTTCCAGTTGTGAGATCTGCTCTTCAATCTCCTGCAGCTTCCGATCCGCATATTGGACAATGCGGCGCACCTCCTCCTCCCCTTCCGGATTGGATTCGTACAGATCCACCATTTCCTTGATTTCCTGCAAGCTGAAGCCCAGTTTCTTTCCCCGGAGGATTAATTTCAGCCGTCTCCGTTCCGCATTGGTGTAGTAACGCTGCTGTGTGTTGCTGTCCCTTGATTCTGAAGATAGCAACCCCACCTCCTCGTAATAACGGATGGTTCTGGAACTGATATCAAACATGGAAGCCAATTCGCTTATTGAGTAAAGTCGTTCCGCTGTCATTTCACAACCTCCAGTTGACGTTAACGTAAGCTTAACTATATAATATTTCTGACGATTATGTGTTGTCAATCTATTTGCTCAAAAAACGAGAGGAGATGGGGTTCGATGAGTATGACAATCGACCGTCCGCAAACGAGAGGTGCCAATCCGTATTCCTTCGATGAGTTTTTGGCCCTCCGGGAAAAACTGGACTGGTACCGGGACGAAACTTTCCTGCAGAAAGCATTGAAAAAGTTCGCAGGAAATGAATTTGCGGAAGTGCACGAGAAACTGCTGGCTTTCTCGCCGACAGTTTCCTCCAGATGGAACCAACTGTCCGAACGCATCGCCCGTCCGGAAGTACGGCCTTACATGCTGCACTATGACGCCCACAACCACCGCATTGACCGGATCGTTCGTCCCATGGAAGTCCACATCCTGGAACAGGAAGTGTTCGGATCAGGCTTTTTCTCAAGCAAAGTCACGCCATGGGAAAGCTTTGTCAAACGAATGCTGACACACGAACTGGGGGAATCCGGCGTTACCTGCCCCCTCACCTGCACGCATGGTTTGATCGGGTTGCTGGAACAGTTCCCAAATCCGGATATTCCGGAACTGTATGAAATTCTGATTCACGCGAAAGAAGGACGCAATGGAGAATTTGCCATCGGAGCCCAGTTCATGACCGAAATCCAGGGCGGTTCAGATTTGCCGAAGAACGTGCTGGAGGCCGTCCCCGACGGCAAATACTTCCGGCTGTATGGCAACAAATTCTTCTGCTCGGCTGCCCATGCGGACTACGCAGTCGTCACAGCCAAAATAACTGGCACTGACAAAATCACGACATTTATCGTTCCAGCCTGGCTCCCGGGCAACAAAGAACAGGAAATTCGAAACGGTTATCAAATCAACCGGATCAAGTGGAAAATGGGAACCGCCGAGCTGCCGACGGCGGAAATCAACTATGACGGAGCCCTTGCCTATCCGGTCGGACCTGCGGATAAAGGGATTGCGGTAGCAGTCGGAATCGTGCTGACCCTGTCCCGCCTGGAAATTGGACTTGGCAGTGCCGGTTACATGCTGCGTGCTGCCCGGGAAGCCAAATTGTACAGTGACTTCCGAAGTGTGTTTGACCGCAAGGTCAGCAGCTATCCACTGGCCGCCAACCAGTTGAAACAGATTGAGAATGCCGCCCAACGGGCAACTGCAGGCGCTTTCAAAGTCTACGATCTGTTCCTGCGTCTGGAAAAACCATTGCAGCCGGGACTCAAATCCAATGAACCGCTTGAAATCCGAAAGCAGCTTTTCAATCTGCGGGAACTGATTCTGCTGCAAAAAATCGGCACCACCAAAGAGGCAATTGAGGTGCTTAAGAATGCCATCTCGATGTATGCGGGACATGGCGTTATGGAGGAATTCTCCTCCCTGCCGCGAATCTTCCGCGACGCCGTTGTAAATGAACAATGGGAAGGTCCGCGCAATCTCCTGCTAACGCAAATCTACCGGGATATCCAACGCGTGACAGACTGGTATTCCCCGACTGACTTTGTGGCAAGTGTTCTGGATGGAGCACCGCTGGAACACATCAAACATTTTGCAGACTCACTTGCGGCGCTCCTGCAGAAACCGGTCCTCGGAGAAGTGAACGATGAGTCGCTGCAGGCTGCGGCCGAGTGGGATCATTTCTGCGATACCTTCTTCAAAGCTTATCAGTCGGTAGCGTTGGCCGAAGTGAACGCACATTAAATCGGCTCACAAAGCCAAACGGCCCTTGACCGGTTGTCCTTGGCAAGGGCCGTTTTCCTATTTGTACAATTGTCCATTCAGATACACATGGTTCAATACCGCCCTGCCCTTCCAGACTTTTATGGCCACCGTCACTTCGGCTGCCCGATCTTCCAGAGGCTTCCCCATTCCCTCTTCGACAAACACCTGTTCAAAACCGTAGGTTACACGCAGTTCCCGCTCATTTTCCCAATGAGAAACGGCCTTTCCAACAAGTACCTCTTCATTCGCTTCCGGCTCAAACTTGTCCGTATAGGAAGCATCCTTGAACACGTAAAACTGACCCTTTTTCTCAAGCAATACAAACAGCTTGCAATTCCTTTTGCAATCACTCTTCTCTTGCGGAGCAGGGATTCGGGAGATTTCAAAACCAAGCCGGGCAAAATCGCCCCGGAACGGATCCCGCGGGTCAGCCGGTACCGCTTTTAACAGGATCTCTTTTCCGAATGCCCGTACGGTATAATACTGGCCGGCGATACCCAGCAGAAACAGGCACTGCAGGAGGACCAGAATCCAAAGTTTCTTCTTCATCTACTTCACCTCCCGGAGCGAGGACAGCAGCTTCCGTCTCCGCCGCTCCATGACGAGTGCCAGGACGAACAACAGGATGCCCCCAACGACAAAGAAGAGCGAAGAATCGAGCAGTGACCAGACATTCACTGCATAAAGGGCAAGCACGCTGAGCAGGAAGAGAATCGTGCCGTGATTGATCCAGGATTTTTCCCGTTTGCGCTCACCCAGTGAGATCAAGTATATGGGTACCGCTATCGCAAGCGCCGCATTGAGAAATTCCACATAGCCAATGCCGGCAGTCGGCAGGTAAATGGCTGCAATCGGCAGGTACTCGGTCAATCGGGAGCGCCATAAGTAGACAACCGTACTTAACAGGATCACCGCATACACATAGTAGCTTTCCAGCGAAGGGTCAAGCCGCAGCCAGTCTTCCCGAAAAAGAGTGGATTGCAAAATGATGGCAACATACAACGACATCAACAAAGGATAATGGAACATGGGACGAAACGAACTGTTGGCAAATGTGAATGACAATGCAAGAACGGCAAGCAGCACCGGGTACACCCACAGTTCAGAGGCATCGTAATAGGCCAGATTGGATACGGCGCCCACTCCGACACCGATCCACGTCAGGAACAGCAGCAACCGGGATTCCCATCTCCGCGCGGCAAACAGATAAGGAATTGCAAGCAGCAGAAACCACAGGGAGGCCCCGTGGTATTCCTCGAATTGGAACCACACGGCAAGGGCCCACTGAACCACAGCCGCCAGCATGATGTACGGATTCCGGTAGACCCAGGCAATTAACGCGGTAGCAATTGACCAGGCCAGCAGCGCTCCCGCATTGTATGCAACAATGTGGAACATTTGTCCAATCAGGAAGATCCCCGCACCGAATGCCAGGGTTCCGAGAAAAATCAGGGACAGTCCAATGGCACTCCTGCCTTTATCACGGACGTACTCCCCCGCACCATAGGTGACAATCATGCTTGCAAAAAGAACGGCCAGTTTCAAGAGATTCGGCATCCCACTCCAATTGTGGGCGATAAAGAAGATCAGTCCGATTCCCACCAACAGTGCCGCCAAAAACATCATGAGACTGGTGGTTTCATAAGAAGTTACCGGGTATCGGGATTTCAGAGTCTCCACCACAGACTCTCCAATCAGCCCCTCCTCTTTCCAGCCGTCAAGCTCCCCGTGCAGCCATTTGTGCCGGTTCATTCAGGCAGCCCTCCTTGCTTCTGTCATTTTCAATACCAGTTCATCAAATATAATAGAAAACACTAACCACATAAAAATACTAATCGATCAGTATTTAAAATGCAAACTGAAAAGTAAAGTAACGTGGAACATC